>SVRA01000107.1 GCA_015065075.1 Oscillospiraceae bacterium | reverse complement strand
TGCGGATTTAATGTTCGGCATTTTCTCAACCTCCATGTAAATTTTACATTTAATGCACGGATCGCCCTCCGTCTGAGAGGGTACATCGGGCATACCGCCGCATACTCATATATAATATCACATTTTTCCCTCAAATGCAAGTGTTTTTTTGATTTTTTTGAAAAATTTTTAATTTTGTGTATTATTGCTAAAATTTCTCATTATCGCGGCAGGTATTTCCGACAAAACCACGCTTGCAGTGACCGAATATTCGCCGTATTTTTCAGCCGCGAGGTCGCCTGCGAGGCCATGGAGGTGCGCGCCGACCGCAGTGCACTCAAAAACGTCCGAAATTCCAAAATTATTTTTCGACTCTCTCGCCAGCAGCGCGCCGATAATTCCCGCAAGCAGATCTCCCATGCCCGCGCTTGCCATTCCCGCGTTTCCGCTTTGGTTGAGATAAAGTCTTTCGCCGTCGCTTATCGCGGTATGATGATCCTTCAAAAGACAGACGACACCGTGCTTTTTAGCAAAGCTTTTCGCACATTTTGACGTGTCGGACAGTATCTCGCCAATAGGTTCACCGCAAAGCCGCGACATCTCGCCCGGGTGGGGCGTGATAACGGTCTGCGCTCTCTGCTTTTCGTCAAGCAGACTCCAAAGGCCTTCGTCCTCGGAGATTATATTGAGCGCGTCGGCATCGATCAAAAGCGGACAGGTCGTTCGCGACAAAGTAACTTTTACAAGCGCTCTCGCAAGCTCACTTTTTCCAAGTCCGCAACCGATAACGACCGCATCCGAGTGAGAGATCGCCTCTGCCAATCGCGCCGTTACCGCACAGGTCTCCTCCTCGTATCCGTAAAGCGAAAAGATCGCCTCGGGCACAAGAGTCGCAAGTGCAGGATAGTTCTCTCTCGGCGTAAAGATCTCAACTATCCCCGCGCCCGTGCGATATGCCGCCGCCGCGCAAAAATATGCCGCGCCGCACATCGATGCACCCTTCGGGTCATACGAGCCGCAAAGCACGAGAAGTCTGCCCATATCTCCCTTGTTCGTTCTGTCGGGCAGTCTGCTAAATAAATTCTTCACTCTATCACCGTCGCTTTCTCCATTTATGCTTACACAACAATTTTAACATTTGTATGAGAAATTGTCAAGATAAAAATCGTGCGGTGAAATAGAACGCACCCGTCGGGCATAAAATAGAAAAAAGGCTTATGTGGAGGTATTTATGGACACCGAATACAGACGCGCGGCGAATATAACCGTGATCGTTGCGGGAATTTTAATATTTTTCTGGTTATTTTTCAAATACGCGTTATCAATAGCGATGCCCTTTCTTCTGGCGGCTCTGATCTCCGTGATAATCTCCCCTCTCGCCGCTTGGATATCTAAAAAGACCCACGCCTCGCCAAAATTCATCTCGGCTTTCCTCGTGATACTATTTTTTGGGATAATCGCAACACTTTTATCGCTTGCGATCTCGCGGCTTGTCTCGGAGATCGGCAATCTTATCGACAGACTCTCCGCCGACCCCGAGATGATCAGCAGTTTTTTTGAGGATCTTGGCAGAAAATTCGGCCCGATCGGTGAAAAATTCGGATTTATCAGACGATTTTTTGAGTCTGAGCAGATGCAACAGCTCGGGCTTGACCTTGACGAGCTTATGCTTGACGCGCTCGGTAAGCTGATGGGATCTTTAACGAGTGCCCTGCCCTCCGCCGCAGTCGGCCTTGTGGCGAAAATTCCCGAGATAATACTGACGGTCGCTGTACTTCTGATCTCTGCGTTCTATTTTTGCACCGACAAGGAAAGGATCGGCAAGGGCATCTCGGCTCTGCTTCCCGATGCTATGAGATCAAAGCTTCCCGAAACAAAAAGAAAGATAACCCGCACGCTTACGAGCTATCTTAAAGCTTATCTTCTTATTATGCTTCTGACCTTTTGCGAAATGTTCGTCGGACTTTCTTTGCTCGGCGTCAATTACGCACTCCTTTTGAGCGTTATTATCGCTATCGTTGATATCCTGCCGATATTGGGCACGGGAACGATACTGATCCCTTGGGCGCTGTTCTCCTTCGCCGTGTCAAATTCCAAGCTCGGCATAGGACTTCTGATCCTTTACGCCGCAGTATCGATAATAAGACAGCTGATCGAGCCAAAGATCGTGGGCGACTCGCTCGGCATACACCCCTTGGCAACGCTCGCCTCGATATACGTTGGAATAAAGCTGCTCGGATTTGGCGGAATTTTCATCGGTCCGATCGTTGCGCTCTCTCTAAAAAGCTTTATGAAAACCGAATCATAATATTTGATCTTCGTTTTTCATTTTCCGTTCTTCATTCTCCCGATCACCACACGGATTTCGGGGTTCTCCACCTTTCCCTCTTTCCCCTTTCCCAGAAAGTTTTTGGAAGGTGAGAGGGGGTTTTAGGGGGAGAGAGGAGACCTTTTTCCCAAAAAGGTCTCCTCTCTCCCCCTAATTTCCACCTTAACTCAACAGTGCGCGGTCGCTTGCGAATTCGGCTCCGCTTGCCTTAGAGAAGGCTGCGAGGAGCGACTCGACGGTGAGCTTTTTCTTTTCCTCGCCGCTGACGTCGATGATTATTTTGCCCGCGTTCATCATAATGAGACGGTTTCCGTGAGCTATGGCATCGCGCATATTATGGGTTACCATAAGCGCGGTAAGATTGTTTTCATTAATAAGCTTATCGGTTATTTCAAGAACCTTTGCCGCGGTCTTGGGGTCAAGTGCGGCGGTATGCTCGTCGAGAAGCAGAAGCTTCGGCTTTTTCATAGTTGCCATAAGCAAAGTGACTGCCTGACGCTGTCCGCCCGAAAGCAGACCCATTTTGGTGGAGAGTCTGTCCTCAAGACCGAGATCGAGCTGGGCAAGAGCCTCTTTATAGCGCTCTCTGTCCTTGTTCGTGATCGACCAACGAAGTCCGCGCCTCATGCCGCGTCTGTCAGCGATCGCCATATTTTCCTCGACCCACATATCCGTGGCGGTTCCCATTCTGGGGTCCTGAAATACTCTGCCTATATACTTTGCCCTTTTGTGCTCGGGAAGCTTTGTAACGTCAACGCCGTCGATCGTGATACTTCCGTCGTCGGCAGGATATGCCCCCGCAACGATATTGAGCATAGTCGATTTTCCCGCACCGTTTCCGCCGATAACGGTCACGAAATCGCCTTTCTTAAGCGTAAGGCTGAGTCCCTCGAACACCTTTTTCTCGTTGACCGTGCCCTCGTTGAAGGTTTTATAAATATCTTTTATCTCAAGCATGTTTGCCACCTCTCGCTTTCTTCTTTTTCGAGAAATAGGTCTTCTTCAGATAAGGCACACCGAGGAAACAAGCAACGACCAGAGCCGAAAGCATCTTCAGAAGCTCGCTGGGCAGACCGATAAAGACTACCGTCTGGAAAACGAACCAATAAATGATAGCTCCTCCTGCAACGCAGAGCAGTCTGAGATAGAAATTCGTAACGAGCTTCGGGCAAAGCGCCTCTCCGATTATGATTGCCGCAAGACCGATAACTATCGCACCTCGTCCCATATTGATGTCTGCAGATCCCTGCTGCTGTGCCAGCAGCGCACCCGCAAGCGCGACTATTCCGTTCGACAGCGCAAGTCCGAATACCTTTGCAAAGTTGGTGTTTATTCCCTGTGCTCTGCTCATCTCAAGGTTGTTTCCCGTCGCACGCAGAGTAGAGCCGAACTCGGTTCCGAAGAACCAATAAAGCACAGCTATCGTCAGCGTAACGAATACCGCAAGAATAACGATCGTTCTGTAAATATCGGACGCCGCAGAGGTTATCAGCACCTTGTCGCCGTATTTCAGTCTCGTTATCGCGACGTTTGCTCTGCCACTCATTATCAGAAGATTGACAGACCAGAGCATCAGCTGAGTCAAAATTCCCGCAAGGATCGCGGGGATACCGAAAATCGTATGAAGCCATCCCGTGACAAGTCCCGCAAGCATTCCTGCTACGAGCGCGCAAAACATAGCTATCCATATATTTACGCCGCTTGTGACCATTACCGCGCAGACTGCCGCGCCCGTACAGATAGAGCCGTCGACCGTCAGATCGGCAACGTCGAGGATCTTATAGGTGATATAGAGCCCTATCGCCATAAGTCCCCAGACAAGTCCCTGCCCTGCGGCACCCGGAAGAGTTCCA
>SVRA01000106.1 GCA_015065075.1 Oscillospiraceae bacterium | reverse complement strand
CGCGATGAACCGCCAGCCCCTCCGCTATATCTATATCCGCACCCCCGAGACAGTCAACCGTGTATTCGACATCACAAGCTGGGGCGGAGCACTTCCGAACGGAGAAGGAAGACCCAAAGTAGGCGAAAGACCGACTCTGTTCGTGGCAATACTCTCCGAAAAGGCCCTCCAATCAAAATATACCGCCTTTGACGAGGGACTTGCCGCCTCCAACCTCACGCTTTCCGCCTATGCCCACGGAGTCGGCTCGTGTATTCTCGGAAGCGTCAACACCGAGAAGCTCCGCGATCTGCTGAGCATCGACGAAAGCCTTGACGTAAGCTGCGTCATCGGCTTCGGCTACCCGACTCACAAGAGCACCGTCACCGAGATCAGCGCTGACGGCGACGTAAAATACCGCCTCGACGAAAACCGCGACTATATAGTCCCCAAAAAGAAGATCGAGGACACCGTAACCGAGCTTTAACGCTCTGCAATACAAAAAATCGTGCCCAAAATTTATAAATTGTTAATTTTTCAAAAACCTATTGAAAATAGGGAAAGAATCTGTTATAATATATAAAGGTCTTGATCGACCGACAAATAAATAGCTGAAAATGCAGCCGTGTGCTGCGAAACGAGGTCATACCAGCCGGGGAATTAGCGGAGCCCTGTACCTGAAATCCGCTACAGCAGGGGTGGATCCCGCATTTGAGGGCTGAGTCTTTACGAATTGAGTCATATCCTCTGTGTTGAGAGGCGGGTCTTGCGCAATCGGGAGCTGTGAACCATGTCAGATGGGGAACCAAGCAGCATTAAGCGGTTAACCCGATGTGCCGCGAGGGTGCCTGCCTTGAGCAGTGGGTATGAAGATCGCGTGGAGATAAAGTTCGACTTTGCGGTGTATGGTCTCGTTTTGCAACAGACGGTTGCTTTATTATCACAAAAAAATCATTCAAAGGAGGTAAATATGCATCAGGCACTGTATAGAAAATGGCGTCCCCGCAGCTTTGACGAGGTTCAGGGACAGGAGCATATAACCTCCATACTGAAATACGAGGTCGCCAACAATAAATTCTCGCACGCATATCTTTTCTGCGGCTCACGCGGAACGGGAAAAACGTCCTGCGCGAAAATACTCGCCAAGGCGGTCAACTGCCTTGACTCAAAGGACGGCAATCCCTGCGGTAAGTGCGAGGCTTGTCTGGCTATCGACTCGGGCGCAGCGACCGACGTTATCGAAATGGACGCCGCATCGAACAACGGTGTCGACAATATCCGTGACATTCGCGATGAGGTCGTCTATTCGCCCTCAAATCTCAAATACCGAGTTTATATCATCGACGAGGTACATATGCTTTCGACAAGTGCGTTCAACGCTTTGTTGAAAACACTTGAAGAGCCTCCGGAGCACGTCGTGTTCATTCTTGCGACCACCGAGCTCCATAAGCTGCCCGCAACCATCATTTCGCGTTGCCAGCGCTTCGATTTCCGCCGTATCACCACCGAGGTGCTGGGAAATCACCTCCTTCGCATAGCCAAGGCAGAGGGCATCGAGCTTGACGACTCCGCCGCCGTACTGCTTGCAAAGCAGGCGCAGGGAGGAATGAGAGACGCGATCAGCCTGCTCGATCTTTGTGCGGGAAGCCGAGAGAGGATCGACGAGGAGCTCGTAAATCTCACGGTAGGTAAGATCGGCAGAGAAAATATGCTCGCCGTCGTCAAGGCGATCGCGCAAAAGGACTACGAAACGATCTTCGCCGCAGTCGACGAAACGGTAAGATCGTCAAGAGATATAACGGTTTTCTGGCAGGATCTCATCTCGGTATATCGCGACCTGCTCGTCGTTAAAACGTCAAGCAACGCCACGCGCTATCTTGACCTGACCGATAGTGAAACGCAAGCGCTCACGAGCCTCGCCGCACTATTTACGACCGAAAGACTGTCGTATCATTGCGGTATGCTTCAGGACGCCCTGCTTGCGATGCAAAAGGCAAACGCGGTGCGTAGGATCACCGCCGAGCTCACGCTCGTGAGAATGTGCGACGAGAGACTGTCAAGCTCCCCCGAAGCGATGCTTGCAAGAATATCAAATATAGAATCGAATATAGCCACGGGCAATTTTACCGCACAGACGACAGCGCCCCAAGCTCAAACAGAAGCCGAGCAAGCGCCGAAAAAGCCGCGCAGAGTCCAAGCCCCCGTACCCTCGGACGACGATGACGATATGTTCCGCGGCGACGCACCGAGAATGACGGTATCTGCACCTAAAAAAGAGGCAGCCCCGACAACACCGACCGCGAGAAGAAGCACGCCACGTCAAGTACCCGAAGCCACGGGCAGTGTACGCACCTTGAAGCCGTTCAGAAATCGCGCTGAGGTGCTTGAAAAAATGGAAGCGGCAAGCGCTATGCAAGCGTCGTTTTTCAAGCGCGCTAAATGGTATACCGACGAGGGCGGCAAAATAGTTCTGAAATTTGAAAACCAATTCGACCTTAGCAATATGACCTTTTTCGACGGAGAGGCGTTCTTTTTGAAAATAGCCTCGTCGGTCCTCGGCAGAGCCTTGACCAAGGCAGACTTGGGCTGCGAATGCGATACCGAGAAGAAGACCGACAGCGTCATAGATAAGATTCTCGAAGCGGCAGAAGAATAAATAAAAACGATTAAAGGAGACATAAAAATGAGAGCAAACATACCGAAGGGAATGGGCGGCGGTGCCCAGAATATGCAGGCAATGCTTCGTCAGGCACAGAAGATGCAGGAGGATATGGCAGCGCTTCAGGAGGACCTTGACGCACGCGAATACGAGATCAAGGCAGGCGGCGGCGTAGTTGCCGTAAAGATCAACGGTAAAAAGGAGATCCTTTCTATCGACATCCAGCCCGAGATCGTCGATCCCGACGACGTAGAGACCCTGTCCGACATTCTCACCGCGGCAGTAAACGAGGCGATCAAGAGAGTAGAGACCACCAACGCGCAGGAAATGGACAAGATCACCAAGGGTATGAATATGCCCGGAATGTTCTGATATGGCAGAATATATCGAGTCGCTCCAGAAGCTTGCGGAGCAGTTCGGCAGACTTGACGGCGTGGGCAGAAAGAACGCTATGAAAATGGCGTTTTCGGTGCTCGACATGACCGACGAGGAGGCAAGCGAATTCGCCGCGGCTATTCTTGACGCGAAAGCGAAGATACATCTTTGCCCGATCTGTCAGAACATCACCGACAAGGAGATCTGCCCGATCTGCGCCGACCTGCAAAGAGACAGAAAAACCGTCTGCGTGGTATCTGATCCCAAGGTCGTTATATCTATGGAAAAGGTAAGGGAATATAAGGGACTTTACCACGTCCTCCACGGAGTTATCTCGCCCACCAACGGCGTCACTCCCGAAAAGCTCAAGATACGCGAGCTCCTCGCGAGACTTAACGAGGGAGAGATCGAGGAGGTCATAGTTGCGACCAACCCCACAGTCGAAGGAGAGGTCACGGCAATGTATCTTGCCCGACTGCTCAAGCCGATTGGAATAAAGGTCACAAGGCTCGCGTACGGCGTGCCTATGGGAAGCGACCTTGAATATGCGGACGAAATAACCCTTTTCCGCGCCCTCGAGGGAAGACGAGATTTTTAAAAGCTTAAACGGGCGAACCTTGTTCGCCCATAAGTTGTTTTTACGTTTGTGCCGCCGCAAGCGGCGGATTGGAGATCAGCGTGAAGGCGAGGTCACCTTTATAGGTAATTAAACTGCTTCACGCGCGAATTTTGCCTCATCGGCAAAATTCAACGATTACTGTTTGTGCCGCCGCAAGCGGCGGATGGAGATCAGCGTGAAGGCGAGGTCACCTTTATAGGTAATTAAACTGCTTCACGCACGAATTTTGCCTCGTCGGCAAAATTCAACGATTACTGTTTGTGCCGCCGTGAACGGCGGATTGGAGATCAGAGTGAAATACATAAACCAAAACTACGACGAAGAACGCGCCCTATATGACATTGAAGACGCGGAAATAATAAATTGCACCTTCGCAGGCGAGGCAGATGGCGAAAGCGCGCTCAAGGAGTGCAGACGCATCAAGGTTGAGAGCTGTCTGTTTGAATTGCGCTATCCCTTTTGGCACGTCAGCGGCGCAGAAATATCCAACATCACCATGACCGAGACCTGCCGAGCTGCACTTTGGTACGACGATCACGTAAATATCGAAAAAAGCACGCTCCACGGCATAAA
>SVRA01000105.1 GCA_015065075.1 Oscillospiraceae bacterium | reverse complement strand
TGGGGTGTGGGGAGGGAAAACCTATTTTGCAAAAATGGTTTTCCCTCCCCACAGAAAAGAGGTAAAATATTATGGCAATGACGATGACACAGAAGATCCTTGCGGCACACGCGGGATTGGAATCGGTAAAGGCGGGACAGCTTATAATGGCGAATCTGGACTTGGTTCTGGGCAACGACATTACGACGCCCGTAGCGATCAACGAGTTCAAGAACAATGGATTTGAGGGTGTTTTTGACAAGAACAAGATCGCACTTGTAATGGACCACTTCGTGCCCAACAAGGACATCAAGGCGGCTCAGCAGTGCAAGCAGTGCAGACTTTTTGCAAAGTCTTTTAACATCAAGAACTATTTTGACGTTGGAGATATGGGAATCGAGCACGCTCTTCTTCCCGAGAAGGGACTTGTCGCTCCCGGCGACTGCGTGATCGGAGCTGACTCGCACACCTGCACGTACGGCGCGCTCGGCGCGTTCTCCACGGGAGTGGGAAGCACCGATATGGCGGCAGGAATGGCGACCGGCAAGGGCTGGTTCAAGGTTCCGTCCGCGATCAAGTTCAATCTTGTGGGTGAGCTCAAGCCTCACGTTTCGGGCAAGGACGTTATTCTTCACATAATCGGAATGATCGGCGTTGACGGCGCGCTTTATCGCTCGATGGAATTTTCGGGTGAGGGACTGAAATCGCTTTCTATCGACGACCGTCTCTGTATGGCTAATATGGCGATTGAGGCAGGCGCGAAGAACGGCATTTTCGAGGTCGACGAGATCACACTTGCATACGTTGGCGAACGAGTAAGCCGCGAGTACACGGTTTATTCGGCAGATCCCGACGCGGAGTACGACGAGACCTACACCATCGATCTTTCGACGATCGAGTCCACCGTGGCTTGTCCTCATCTTCCCGAGAACACAAGGCTTGCGCGTGAGCTTGGCGACGTAAAGCCCGATCAGGTAGTCATCGGCTCCTGCACGAACGGCAGAATTTCAGATATGAAGGCGGCGGCAGAGATACTTAAGGGTAAGCACGTTGCCGACGGTGTCCGTTGCATCATTATCCCCGCGACCCAGAGCATTTACAAGGAGTGCATCAAGCGCGGATATATCGACACGTTCATCGACGCGGGCTGCGTAGTTTCAACTCCCACCTGCGGACCCTGCCTTGGCGGATACATGGGTATTCTTGCCGAGGACGAGATCGCAGTCGCTACCACAAACCGAAACTTCGTAGGCAGAATGGGTCACGTTACCTCGAAGATCTACCTTGCCAGCCCCGAGGTCGCGGCATCAAGCGCGGTTGCGGGCAGGATCGTAGATCCCACAGAGCTTTAAAAAGGAGGCAGAGCAATGAACGCAAACGGATTCGTACATAAATACGGCGACAACGTCGACACCGACGTTATCATTCCCGCGAGATATCTCAATACCGCGGATCACAAGGAGCTTGCCTCTCACTGTATGGAGGATATCGACAAGGATTTCGTTAAGAAGGTCAACGACGGCGACATTATGGTCGGCGGAGCTAACTTCGGCTGCGGCTCGTCAAGAGAGCACGCTCCGATAGCGATCAAAAAGTCGGGTATTTCCTGCGTTATCGCAAAGACGTTCGCGAGAATTTTTTACAGAAACGCTATCAATATCGGCCTTGCAATTCTTGAGTGCCCCGAGGCAAGCGAAAGAATCGAAGCGGGAGACAACGTTGCTATCGACTTCGATACAGGTGTTATTACTAATATCACTAAAAATGAGACCTATCAGGCAGAGCCTTTTCCGGAATTTATTAAGGATATAATAAATTCCGATGGCTTAATGAATTCTTTAAAGAAGATTTAAACCGTAGGGCGTGCCTTGGTGCCGCCGTGAAACGATTTGATTTTATAAAGCGGCGGGAGATAAGCCCCGCCCTACAATAGGAGCATCTAAATCATGGAAAAGAATATTACACTTCTCAAGGGCGACGGAATAGGACCCGAGATCGTCGATCAGGCGGTGAAGGTGCTTGATGCCGTTGCGGAAAAATACGGACATAAATTTAATTACACCGAGGTTGACCTCGGCGGCTGCTCGATAGACAAATACGGTGTGCCGATCACGGATGAGGGAATGGAGAAGTGCAAGAATGCCGATGCGGTATTGCTTGGCGCGGTTGGCGGACCCAAGTGGGATAACGTCGATCCATCAATAAGACCCGAAAAGGCGCTGCTTGCGGTAAGACGCGAGCTTGGACTTTTCGCAAATCTTCGCCCCACAAGGCTTTTCCCTCAGCTTGCAGATTCCTCTCCACTCAAGCAGAGCATAGTAGGGAACGGCATTGATCTTATGATCGTGCGCGAGCTGACGGGTGGCATTTACTTTGGCAAGAGATACACTGAGGTGGTTGACGGCGAGAAGGTCGCGACCGACTATATGACCTACTCCGAGCACGAGATCGAGCGAATCGGTCGCGTTGCTTTCGAATCGGCACTCAAGAGAAACAAGAAGCTTGCAAGCGTTGACAAGGCTAACGTGCTTGATTCGTCGCGACTCTGGAGAGCGACGATGCACCGACTTGCAAAGGAGTATCCGCAGGTCGAGTACAGCGATATTCTCGTTGACAACACCGCGATGCAGCTTATAAAGAACCCCACGCAGTTTGACGTTATCGTTACCGAGAATATGTTTGGCGACATTCTCTCGGACGAGGCAAGCATGCTGACGGGCTCGATCGGAATGATGCCCTCGGCATCTCTCTCGTCGGGAACTCTCGGTATGTACGAGCCCATTCACGGATCGGCGCCCGACATCGCGGGTATGGATATTGCAAACCCGATCGGAACGGTCATGAGCGCGGCTATGATGCTTCGTTACTCGTTCGATATGATGGACGAGGCAGATGCGATCGAATCGGCGGTCAACAAGGCGCTGGACGCAGGATACCGCACGCCTGACATCTACAAGGACGGCTTTAAGAGGGTCGGTTGCACAGAGATGGGCGATATTCTCGCCGCTAATATTTGAAATCAAAATTTATTCTTATAGAAAAGAAGGTAAAAAACAATGCTTGATATCAGATACGAATTGGTAAAAGAAAGAAAAGCAAAGCCCGACTGGAACAATCTCGGCTTCGGCAAGTACTTTACAGACCACATGTTTATTATGGATTACGAGGTCGGCAAGGGCTGGCACGATGCGCGCATAGTTCCTTACCAGAATCTTTCTCTCGATCCTGCCTGCATGGTGTTCCATTACGCGCAGGAGATGTTTGAGGGACTCAAGGCGTACCGCACGCCCGACGGCTCGGTACAGCTTTTCAGACCCGACCAGAATTTTGAGAGAATGAACCGCACAAACGAGCGCCTCTGTATTCCTCAGATCGACGTTGACGAGGTCATCGGTTATCTCAAGGCTCTCGTTTCGGTCGAGGAGGAGTGGGTTCCTTCGGTTGAGGGCACCTCGCTTTACATCCGTCCCTTTATTATCGCGACCGACGTTCAGCTCGGCGTTCACCCCTCGAAGACCTATAAATTTATGATAATTCTTTGTCCCGTCGGAGCGTACTACGCAGAGGGACTCAAGCCCGTCAAGATCTTCGTTGAGCGCGAGTACGTTCGCGCGGTCAGAGGCGGCACCGGCTTTGCCAAGGTCGGCGGCAACTACGCTTGCTCGCTGATCGGTCAGGAAAAGGCAGAGAAGATGGGATATTCGCAGGTACTCTGGCTTGACGGTATCGAGCACAAATATATTGACGAGGTCGGCGCGATGAACGTATTCTTCGTTATCGACGGCACGGTCATCACTCCCGCGCTTGAGGAGGGAAGTATTCTTCCCGGCGTTACGAGAAAGTCCTGCATCCAGCTCCTTAAGAGCATGGGATACAAGGTAGAGGAGAGAAAGCTCTCCTTGGCAGAGGTTGAAAAGGCGTACGCCGAGGGCAAGCTCGACGAGGCGTTCGGTACAGGTACCGCCGCAGTCGTTTCTCCTATGGGACTGCTCGACACAGGCGACGAAAAGATGATAATCAATAACGGCGAGATCGGTCCGATCGCGCAGAAGCTCTACGATACCCTTACAGGCATCCAGTGGGGCAAGACCGAGGACAGCTTCGGCTGGACTGTGAAGGTTTGATTGATATAATATGTGGGGGAGAGGGCAAAACTTTTTGGGAAAAGTTTCGCCCTCTCCCCCACGCCCCCTCTCCCACTTCAAAAACTTCCTGTAAAATGGGAGAGGG
>SVRA01000104.1 GCA_015065075.1 Oscillospiraceae bacterium | reverse complement strand
GGGAAGCATCATAAATACCATGACCATCATCATAAAGGACATGACCACGTAGGTCGCATAGGTGCTGAACACCACAACGTCGCTGAACATCGCAATTCTGCCCGCAACGTCGGTAAGCGCTATTTGATTGATGAGAGCCGCGCCGAGCCAATAGATCGCTAAGGACAGACCGTTCATACAGGTTCCCATCACAGGCTGCATCAAGGAGAACAGACGCTGATTTTTTAGCTGCGTATTCATCATCTCGGTGTTGGGCACGTCAAACTTTTCGGTCTGATAGCCTTCCGCATTGAAGGCGTGGACTACGTTGATGCCCGTCAGATTTTCTCTTGCCATACGGTTCTGCGTATCGGTCAGCTTCTGAACCTTACGGAAACGAGGCAGACAAACCGACATAATGGCAAGGACTGTTGTGCATATCACAACTACTGCGGATGCCGTTACGGCAGACAGCTCCCAGCTCTTTCCGAGTATCTTGATGATCGCCCACACCGCCATAATAGGCGCTTTTACAAGCGATTGCAAGCCCATAACGACGATCATCTGCAATTGAGTGATATCGTTGGTCGTTCTTGTGATCAAGCTCGGAATTGAAAACTTAGACGTTTCAGCTTTTCCAAGCAACATAACGTGAGAAAACAGTTTTTCTCTGACCGCAAAACTATATCCCGCGGCGATACGCGAGGTCAAAAATCCGCAAGCGATCGCCAAAGCCGCGCTTGCAAGCGTACAGCCGAGCATTTTCGAGCCCACAGTCAAAATATCTGCCATTTCACTTCCGGGGGTATTGATCAAAACCGTCAAATCACTCATATAGTCGGGCATCGTCAGATCAAAATAGATCTGTCCGACAATCAACGCAATACAACCGAGAACCATCCAGCGTTCCCGATTTTTCATGTACTTCAGCAATTTGAGCATCTTGAAATTATTTCTCCTTTATAATCTTATCAATATTTGCATCCATCAATTTGAAGCAACGCTCCATTACGGCGCGATCCTCCTCGCTGATCCCTTCCAAAACCGCTTTTGCAAACTGAATCTGACGCTCCCGCCCTGCTTCAACGACCTTCTGCGCCTTTTCCGTACAAACAAGGGCGTCCTTTCTTCTGTCTCCGGGAACGGCTCGTCTTTCAATGTATCCCCCCTGTACCAAACTCTCAACGTGAGCGGATACCACGGGGCGCTTCAGTCCTCTCATATCACAAATATAGCTTGCCGTAGCAAACTCGGGATTATTGGCAATAAAAAGAAGGATGCTAACTGCGGTGTGCGGCATATCCGTTTCTTTAGCCAAAGGCAATAATGCCTTTTCGTATGCCAACCCTATCTTTCTTGCGTGTCCGTTCATTTCCTGAATCGTTATCATAAAAAACTCCTTTTATTCGTTTTTGAACTATTCCATATTATACTATTCGTAAGTGAAATTGTCAATGATGAAATTGTGAATTTTTATGACGGTTATTTGAATGTTCTGATTTTGTAACGGAAGGAAAAACGGGTGCAGACCATATGATCTGCACCCGCATATTATTCGGTTAATGTTTCGATAGCAATTTGCATACCAAGCTTGAAAGCGTATTCGAAGATAGCTGCTTCGGCAAGGCTTGCATATTCGCTCCAACAATCGTCAAACTTCTCAAAAATTTCCTTTTGCTCGTCTATCATTGTTTTGAGCAGGTCATCGTGATGCCGCGCCATATATTCCATAAGTTCCTTCATTTCGGGAGAGTTGTTGCGGCTATCGGTCTGAGGGCAAATATTGCCGTGCCATAATTCTTTTATCACACTCATACGTAAACTACCTTCCGTAAGACGATTTCCTCGGCACTCGCCTTGATGTTATTCATCTCAGCAACCCAAGCGAACATATCGCGATCCTTCAAATTTTCGTCAATACCTCTTTCGGCAGCAAGTCGGGTGATGATACTTTCTACCATTAGCTTGGATTCAAGATCGATCTCATAGAGCCGTTGATTAAGCGTTCCTTCCGAGAGAAGATTGGTGTAACGACCTTTGCGATGCTCTTTGAGATATTCGAGGTGCAATCTTCCGTACTTGCCGATCTCCTTTTGTTCGGGGAGTTCAAGCAAGGGGTAATATTGCTCGCCTCTGAGTTCGTAGGTAATTCCGTTTTGTTCAATGTTCTTTTCCATATATTGCACCGTCCTTTCCTTTGGTGCTTTAAGTGTACTACAAAGGCGAAAATACTGCAAATGTACCGATTAAAAAATACGAGAAACGTCCTAAAACGCTCTCGTATTTTTTCTTTTAGATATTTAGTTTCACGCGGCTCACGCCGTTGCTGACCTCCCGCGAAAGGATTGTGGTTGGGATTTTGCTGAGCCACTTTTTGCTGAAATTCGTATTGCCGTAATAGCAATCGAAATTGGCAATCGGGAGGACAACCCAATCGGTGTCGGTCGGCTTATTCGCTTCGCAATAGGCAACAACATCGCATACGACTTCAAACGGAACGCCGCCGAGATCAAGCGCGGCAATAACGTTTTCTATTTCGGGCGGTAAAATATATTCCTCTGTTCGTAGTGCGCCAAGCTCCAAGGCATCGGCAAGTATATCGTCGAAGCGCAATGCCCACGCGGCTTTCGTGTTGAGCGCGAAGATCGGTACTTGCAACTGTCGCACCTTCTTTTTCCACTCAGTTTTGAAGCCTTTTGAAATCAGAGAGACGGTTGTTTTTGCCTTTTCGCTGACAGCATCGGGGTTCTTTTTTACAAACTTTACGATATTCTGCACGTGGCGGTAATACCATCCCTCTCCCTTGGCATTTACAAGCTCGGGAAAGTCCGAGGCTAACGCACCGAAATTGGTAAACGTCTCGTCCTCATTTTTGTCGGGAACACTACACCAAGCGCAAAGAGCGTTCCTTGCATATTCTACGCGCTCGTAAGGATTACCTTCGCGTAAGCTACCGTCTTGATTGTGGAACAAATAACCGCGCGCGATAACCGTCAGTATTCTGCCGAATCCCTCAAAGTCGGTGATGGTCTTGAAAGTAAACCTACCGAGATAGGAGAGGTCATGCTTGCTTGCAGCAGAATAGGACGGCTTTTTTGTATATGCTTGAAATTCTAACCATTCATTCGTCATTTTCAAAACCTCCATTTCTTCTTTTTCGGTTCTGCCACTTTATAAACGTGGCTACGGTCGAGAGTCAAGTCAAGCACGGTTGCAGGCAATACCTCTAAAGCGAACTGCCGCTTACCGAGCGCAACCGCATATTTTACGACCTCATCGAAATCAAGCGCACCGCGCCTGCTCGGTGGGCAGATAACGTTAATACAGTTACGGACAATATGCGCTTTGTATTCATCGGCGCGTTCGATGCCCGAAAGCATTGTTTGCAAATCCTTGCTATCGCCCTTCTGCTTGGCGATATTGGTCTTAATACCTTTATTTCGGTGCATATCGTCAAGATCACAAATAATATCTCCGACGATGCGATAACCGCCGTGGCTGAAATCACAGAGAACGTCCAAATAGTCGGATAATCCCATCACATCCGTAAGTCCGTAAAGCAAATGCTGTCGTTCTTCCGGAGGAGTAAGATGCCAACGAGAATCCTCTACGCCGTGCCGCGCTTTGCGAACTTGTTGAGGCGACATATTCTCAAATAGTGAATATAGCTCATCGACCGAATAATCGTTCTCCTGCCCGCGAGCGTAAAGAATACGATAAACGTCGCCCTTGCGCTTCATTTCGGATGGAATGTGATTGATATAGCGAATACGTTGCAAAGCGGTTTCGTAGTCGCGGATAATAGATGCCACGCGGTCAAGCGTTGTTTTATCAAGGCGATCTTTCCAATCGGGCGATTGAGCGAACACGAATAAGCTTTCATCACTTACGGGAGAGGTTTTAATCTTTTCGGTTTTATGCTCCAACATATATGCAAAATAAGGGAGCTTTTCGAGATTGGAACTGACGGAGTTCCAATCTACACTCTCAAAATACTTTTTAAGTCGCGCGTTTTTGGTCGGCTCGTACCATTTGTGTGCTTCGTCACTCTCGGCAATCGTTTTGTAGCGCAAGAAGATACTGCGGCGCGCTCTTTTATTTTCGATATACTCGGAGAGATCGGGCTTGATGCCGCTTTTTGCGGAATCAATTTCAAGCCCCGTCAGTATGGCAAGCGTTTCTACCTCTTGATTATAATGCACCTTGTCCTCGCTTGTGGTATTTTCATCGTAGGCGAGCACACCACGGTTGAGGGCGGCGTTACTAATCTGACCGACACGTGA
>SVRA01000015.1 GCA_015065075.1 Oscillospiraceae bacterium | reverse complement strand
AGTGCAAATCCAAGCTCCTCGGGCTTACCCATTCTCGATTCCGCGGAGAAAGGAATAAGCATTCCGCCGTCCTCTTTTTCAAGGTTACCCATATCGGTTGCAATAAGTCCGGGGCTGAGGGATACTACGCGAATTCCGCGAGGACCGTACTCAAACGCGCACTTCTTAGCATACCAAACCACGAAGTTCTTGGAAAGCGAGTATGCAAAGCCCTTCTGCTGATAATCGCCCTTTGCCATCTTGCTCTTCTTAACGAGCTTCTTAAGGAACAATTCTTCGTCGGTTTCGGCGAACGCGTAGTGCTTTTTGTTGATTATGAACGAAGGGAGAATGTACGCAGAGTTAGACGAAACGTCAACAATAACGCTTCCCGCCCCCATAAGCTTAGAAAACTCCTGATTTACGTAAACAGTTCCAAGTGCATTGATGCGAAGGATTCCCTCAGGAGTACCCTTCATTGCAGGAGAAACACCCGCAGAGTTGATTACGTTCTTTATTTCGCCGAGAGATGCCGCATATTCTGCAAGCTCCTTAACGCTTTCTCGCTTGGAGGTATCGCATACCTTTGCATATGCCTCGTACCCAAGAGCCTTTAATTCTGCAACTGCGCCCTCAAGCTTTGCAAGAGTTCTGCCGGAAATAACGATGATTTTATCCTTGGGCATAAATTTTGCAGCCTCGAAGCCCATACCGCTTCCGCCGCCGGTGATTACACATACGTTTGCCATATAAATTTCTCCTACCATATTGATTTTTTTGACAAAATCATTATAGCACAAATTTTGGCAAAATGCAATACCATAAAAACACAAATTTTTCAACCAATAAAACTAAACCGGAGGATTTATTAGGTACATCTTCCGGAAGATTACATATCCAAGAGAGTGGGGCAAAAGTCCCACTCAATTCATACCCTTTTGAGATTTTTATTTGATGATTCCCATTGACAAAAGGGTGTAAAGATGGTATCATATACGCATAGGCAGAAAAACGCGTTTACATTGTGCCACCAAGGCAAAAGCAAACACACAAAAAACAGCAATAATGATCCTTAATCAAAAAAACCTCCCTTCCAAGCAATATTTTGTAAAAATCCAAACTTCTCAACCAGAAACTATGAGGTAAAACGCAAATGAAAAAACTTATTTCTCTACTCTTGGCGGCAGTTCTTTGTCTGTCGTTTGTAGCATGCTCTCCGCAATCCTCGTCTCGTCCCTCAGGAGAGGAAACTACGACGTCCTCCCCATCGGGTAACGAAACCACCGCTCCCGATCACTCGGGCGATGAAACCACCTCCCCCGACCACTCGGACGGCGAAACCACCGCCCCCAACAACTCGGACGATGAAACCACCTCCCCCGACCACTCGGACGACGAAACCACCACACCCGATCACTCGGACGGCGAAACGAACGCTCCCGACCACTCGGACGGCGAAACGAACGCTCCCGACCACTCGGATGACGAAACAAAAGCCCCCGACAGCTCGGACGGCGAAACAAAAGCCCCCGACAGCTCGGACGGCGAAACGAACGACGAAATACCCGACGGCTTCTTTGTCGAGGACGAAGAAGATTATGTTTCCAATACTATCATTCAATCCGGAAAAGATCAACCCTCAAAAAATGATGAGGATAACGCCCGCTTGACTCCAAACGGAGTTAATGCAACTGATAACCTTTCCGAAAAAATGATCGGTTTGCAAAAAAAAGGGGAGTCTGCGTGTTCCGTTAATTCTCGACGCCACCTTGCAAGCGCTTCTGTTGTAACGATTTTGTCCTCTTCGGAGTCCGAAAGCACTACTACCGAGGAAACCTCGACCGCTGGTGAAACCGAAGAAAACACCACCGAGGAAACAGAAGACTACACCGAGATTACCACCTCTCAAATCGAAACAGACGACTCGGATATAATCATCGAGGAGTCAACAATTGACCCCGACCTCAACACCACGATCAAGGGGTACGAATACGAGCTTGAAGATTGCTACGTTTCGGGATATATCGGCAACGATCTGTTCATCATTCAGGATTTCGGAAGTCTTGCTTGGAACAAAAAGGGCATCGGACACCGTGACGGAACGTATATCTGGAGCTTTGGCGAGGACAAAGGCTTTTTCTCAATATCCTCAATGAACGAGAATATGATCATCGTGGGCAACCCCACCGACGAGAACGTCGAGTCGCTTTGGGACGACACGTCAAGCTACCTCTTCGGATATCTCGTGTACGACGAGGAGACCAAGACCCTCACCCCCTTGTACGAAACCAACAATCTCCGTTTCTACACCGCCACATATTTTATAGACGGATACGCGATCGTCTCGGTTGAGGACAACGGAGAGATCCTTTTTGGAGTCATCAACACAAAGGGTGAGTACGTAATAGAGCCCGGATATCAGATGATCCACGACGAGACTAACAACGGCATTGCTATCTCCGCAAAGGAAACCACAATGCTCGACAATCCGTATGGTCACATCACCTCCCCGATAGGCAGAGACATCGTATACAGCAATACCCTGTTTACAAACGTCCAGCATATCAGACGCTTCGCGTACACCTCAAGCACGGTAGGACTTATTGATGTAAAAACAGGCGAGGAGATCCTGCCCTGCGAGTATTCGTACGTTGAATACCTTGGCAAAACCGAATATTTCGTGGTCGACGCCGAGGGCAAGTCCTATCTGTTCGATTCATCAAATTGCCAATTGGTCAATTGCCAGGTAGATTATGCTTATTTTGCGAAGGGATGGACCCTGCTAAGAACCGCGGAAAACACCATACACCTCAGAAACAACGACGGCAGGATCTATTCGACCGCAGACCTGTACTGCGTCATCGACGAGTACAGTCAAAACACCCTGTACGACTACTTCCGCAATCACGATTCTCTCATAATGACGAATATTCTGTCGAGCGAGCGAGAGGAGCAGTCGTTGAAATACAGAACCGCACCCGTAGAAAACTTCAACGGCGCGATCGAGGGTGACGGATCAAGCTATAAGATCTGGAACAAAGCCCACGACCAATTCATAGAGGTAGATTCGGTCGCGGTCGGATACGGTAAGATCTTGTTTACAAAGGATAACTACGTATACAGACTTGACTACGACACCTTTGAATCCACCCGTCTTGAGATCGGATTTGGCGGCTTTGCAGATCTGAACGGATTTACGTCCGATGATTACGCTTCGTTTGAGGGCGTCGAATTCAAGATGTACATAGAACTTATGGGCGACGGCATCTATAACGTCAGAGTCGAGCAAAGATTTGCAGAGGGCTCGTCCTGGTTTGACATCATAATAAACGAATACGGCGAGGTCATTCTGGACGTTGCTATCAATTCCGCCTACAGATTTGACACAAACTACCTCGGACTGTACGACAAAGCACTCTACGAATTGGCAGGCAATACGGATATGAAGGACAATTATTTCATAATAAGAAATGACGGTCACACCTGCGTGCTTCAATTCGTAAGAAAGAACGTTGCTGACAGAGACACCTCCGAGGATGAGAATGCTGTTATTCAATATCCTGACAGAACGATCTCAAACGACGGCTCCTCGATTTACACAAGCCCGTTTATCTTCAATTTCGAGGATCCCTCCTCTATCGAGGTAACGTTTGAAGGCAACGTCGTCGACACAAAATATTATTACTACGATCCCGACACGCAAGCACTCAAATTCCACCCCTATTACCTTGATTCGATACTGTATCAGGAGTCGACTATCGAAGTCGGAAAATTCAGTTTCGTCGTCAAAGCGGGAAACGAGGTCGCCACGATTTCGTTTATAGTTAAAATGTATAACTATAATTAAATTCAAACATTAACCAAAAAGGCATTGAGACCGCAAGTCTCAATGCCTTTTTGCTTGTATTAATATCGTCAACAAATACAGCTAAAAAACAACGAGGGACTCTGACAAAAAAGACACATCATTTCGGGTGAGACCGATTTGATATGTCTGATTTGTTTTATTCAAAAATCATTTGTATTAGTTATTATTTATACTAGCACTGTTTTTTATAAAAGTGTCGACATTCTTTATGTATTTGTTATACTCATTTAAATGATGAGGAATATTTTTAATTGCCCAAGAATCCATCTTATCCAGATCTTTTCTTAAAGATACTTTGTGGTATATGAAAGAAGTAATGACACTCGCCACAGATAACAAGAGCAGAATTATTATACGTGTACCTTCGCCCGATTCGGTTATTTTCCCTAAATTAGATAAAAAATAAATGAGGAAAGAAGGATTGCTATCGGAATGGTATAGGAGCAAAAATTGCATATACATATCTGTAAGAGAGGATAAGAACATATATATAAGTAGTGCAGACACAAAATATACAATAGACGAAATGACAAGAATTTTCTTCCTGTCCTCTAATGCAAACTGCTTACCATCTGTTTCTTTAGTCAATATTGCATATTTTGCAAGCTTTGATTCTAAAGCAATCTCTCCCAAAGAAATTTGTCCAAAATCATTGTTCAAATAGCTTTCAATACAAAAAGTAAGATTTATATTATTCGATTTAACCCAAGAGCCTAAATCATTGATTATAAAATACGTTTTGAAATCTTTTAATACAACATATGCGAACAAAAAAAGCAGAGAAAAAGCCAATAATACGTTATATGTATCATGAACATCCTTATATTTCTCCAAAACCGACAATCCATCTTCAGTTCTCCACAAGAAAAGAACGATCAAACTAAACAAAGAAAACGCGGCGGAAGCCATCAAAGCACCCTTTGTTAAGTGATTATTAGACGCAATAATCCTTCTTAGGTGACTATTCGACCACCAATTTTCAAACATATCTTTAAAATTATCAAATAATATATGCTTGGGATTATGTGTATCATTATTATGATTACTTGGTTTTATCTCATATCCGCAATTAGAACAAATCTTTGCATTTGCCGGCATAATGTAGCCACATTCCACACATTTTATTATTCTGTACCCACAATGAACACATTGAGTTGTGGTATCCGATATATTCATATTGCATTCAGGGCACTTTATTAAAGCCATTTCAACAATCCCTTTCTATCACAATCTATTTATTTCATCTTCCGTAATACTGTCATATTTGTCCTTTATCTCCTGCGTGGCAAAATAATCGGGGTAAAATACAATATTTTTTTCTTTTATGAGCCAAACTTGAAATTTTTTAAAATAATATAGATTTTTCTTTACAGATTTTACATGTATATGTTGAAAAATCAAGCTTAAAATAGTAGTAGCAAAACCTATTATTCCTGTAAAGATGCCAAGAACGATTCCCGCCGTAAACAATTCATCATTGTACGGCTGCCAATTAGGATTTGTCATTGTAAGAATCACAATATAGGCAAAACAAAGAACGCCGAATGTATCCGCAATTCCCGCAATTTTTAGTATGGATTTGGGTTCATGTATTTTCCTAACATACTTCAAAGCCCATTTGTCTGAATGACAAAACTCCAATTCCAATTCTATTCGCTTATGACCCATCAAATCTTTATAATTTGTAAAATCATCAAGAATTATAGATTCAGAATTATCTCTGTCTGATGAGTTGTCATGTGCTTCATAACCGTTTTTCTTGTGAACAATTTCCCCACAATGAATACATTTATTAGTTGTATCGCTTATGTTTCTACCACATTTTTCACATTTAATCAATGCCATTTCTTGTTGCCTCCCATATCATCAGTTCAAGCTCCTCATTTTCGTATTCAATTATATAGCCACTAGTGTATTGCTTATATAGATAAATCCTATCGTCACTCAATTTTTGAATTCCATAAGGACTATAAAGATAGTATTTTGTATATCGAGCCGTATGTACAGTTATAAGTGCATTTTGCTTGGTATAAACTCCTCCCGTACTGGAATTCACGCTTGGCACGTAACACGGAACATATGTTATGGATTGTGTATCACTTACGTCAAATGTATTCTCGGCGTAAATTTTTTCTACTACTCGCATACATGCGATAAATCCATCGTACTCCATAAGTTCTTCCAACTTTTCCTCCCGTTTTGTTTCTTCATCCCTAGGATCAATAGTTCCTATGATAATAAACACAATAGATACTGCCATAAGTGCTATAAAAGTCACCCATACAGAAATAAGCATGCCGCTTTTTTTGATTTTGAACTTCATAATATCCCCCTCTATGAATAAATTTTCTAATTAACTCATCACAACAAAAACACCGAATTAAATTCACTATACTCATTTTACCACTACGATTCGACTTTGTCAACTATTTTCGTACATTTTGTCAACTATTTTTGTATAAAATTGTGGTAAACTGAAATCAAACAGGAGGTGCGATTATGGTTGATTTTGGGGCAAAATTAAAACAATTAAGACTTGAGGAGGGATTGACACAGCAACAGCTCGCTGACAGGATCGGTGTTACCAAATCCGTAATCAGCTATTATGAGCTTCAGGAGCGTTATCCGTCGCCCGAGGTGTTGACAAAATTAGCATCTATCTTCCACGTTACCACAGACTCCCTTTTAGGAATTGAACGCAGTGGCGATTACGTCGATCTCTCGGGACTTGACGAGGAAGACATCGTCACCGTTAAGCGCCTTGTGACCTCCCTGCGACAGAAAAATTCAAAATGAAATTCAAATTTAATGCCCGATTTTTGTCGGGCATTTTTATTTCTATTGCAATCGAACAAATTTTATGGTAAAATATATCCATCAACCCCAAAGGAAAAAAGAAATGCTCAAAAAAATATATCTTGAAATAACCAACGTCTGCAACCTTTCCTGCTCGTTCTGCCACAAAACAAAGCGCCCACATAAGCTTCTGACCGAGGAGGAATTCGAGTTCCTGACAGACAAGCTTAGCGGAAAGGCCAAGCACCTCTATTTTCACCTTATGGGAGAGCCTACGTTGCACCCGCTGCTACCAAAATTCATCGAAATAGCAAAAAGCAAGGGATTCAAACCGATGCTCACGACCAACGGCTCGCTGCTTGGAACAAAAGGCAGCACTCTGCTTGAATGCCTGCCCCACAAAGTAAATATATCGCTCCACGCTCCCGACGCAAATCCCGCCTTTGCCGACGAAAGCTACCTCGACAACTGTATCTCCTTCGCAAAGCAGGCATCACAAAACGGCTGCGTGGTAGCCCTCCGCCTCTGGAATCTCGGCACGGATGCAGATAATTCGCACATTCTTGAAAAAATGCGCGAGCTTTTCCCTGACGAGTGGGAGACCGTGCGAAGCAACAACGGCTACAAAATAGCACCAAGACTCTTTCTCGAATACGGCGAGCACTTTGATTGGCCCGACCCGAGTGCACCCGAGGACGATAAAAATGCCGACGCCTTCTGCTTTGCGCTCCGCGATCAGATCGGAGTATTGTCAGACGGCACGGTCGTTCCATGCTGCCTTGACGCAGACGGAAATCTCGCCCTCGGCAACCTCTTTGAAAGTAATCTTGAGGATATTCTCTCCTCCGAGCGCGCGAGAAATATCTACGACGGATTTACGCGCCGCCGCGCCTGTGAGGATTTGTGCCGCAAATGCGGATACGCAAAAAGATTTAAACGAACGAACAACGCAAAATAAAAAGGAATGCGCGAATTTACTAAAAAGTCGCGCATTCCTTTTTGGTGCCGTTATTTCACCCTCGCGTTAAGCCTTTTGCTCGTCGCCCTGACAGCAAAAAATACCGACAGCCAGATCACAAGATACAAAACCACGAAAATAGCCGTAAATATCAAAATCACCTTAATATCAAAGGGAATCCACGAATTCAGCAGATAACATGCGACGTAAGCCAAGTATATAATCGCGAAATGACAAAGCATGCTCTTTGCTACCGACCAGCTCTCGATCTGGTTGAAAACGCTTGCCCCCGCCTGCAAAAACGCAAGCAAATAGGTCGAAACGATCGCCAAAAGCATCTCCTGTCCGCTCAAAGAAAAGCTCTCGAGCGTCAGCGACAGTACAAAAAACACAATGCCCGCAATTATCGGCCCAAAACCGCCGAATATCAGTCCACGATGCAAAAATTCCTTAAAATAATTCTTTTTCATAATAAAAACCTTCCTTTCCTGAATATCAGAACCCTATTCTGTCCTTAACGGCTCTCATCTGCCTGCGCGAGATATAATCCTTGTAGCCGTTTTTCAGAGTAACCATCAAGGAGCCGCCAATCGAAGCGTCAAATCTGGCTATCTTATCCACACTTACAAGACAAGACTGATTGATCTTCACGAAACGTTCCGAAAACTGTTCCTCAAGCTGATAAAGCCTCATCTTAAGCTGAAGCTTATCACCGTCAGTCAGCGCAAACACCCTGCCCTCCTCAACGACGAAGCAGAATATCTCACCCTCGCAAAGCTTGACGACCTCACCGTCGCCGAAAGCAATAATATCCCTCTGTTGCTCAAGAATGAGCTCCTCAATGCGATTAACGAGAGCATTCTTCTCGTGAGCGTATATCAGGATCTCCTCCTCTCGCTCGCGATCAATGTAAATCTTATATTTCATTTTTACCTCCAAAGAGCATCGGGCATAAAAGCACCCCCGAAAGCCGCGCTGCGCTCTCGTCACACGGTATTTTCAGCCCAAGATCAGCCGACCGCAAGGCTCTGCCGCCTTGCACTTTTATTATACTCCCGAGCGAAAAAAAGTCAATACAAAATCACTATGCGGTCGTTTTTCAGCGCCATTCGGCATAAAAAGTCGTTATTTATTCAATATTTAATTTATTTTTCTACTTATTGTTTATGATAATGCATCAAAATCTCCATATCCGAGTCGCAGATCTTCCAAAAGCTCAAAAAAGTCAGAAAGTTTCTCAAAACCCTTGAAATATCAAGGCTTTTCTGCTATAATGTATAATGTAGTATTATTTTCTTAAATACGCGATGCAAAAAAATCGCATAGCCGCAAGCAGTCAAGCGGTAAATCAAACGAGGTAAAACATGACGATAGGAATAGTAGGCCTTGGACTCATAGGCGGTTCAATGGCGAAAGCATACAGAGAATATTCAAACGAAAGCGGACTCAATTTCAAGATCTACGGCTACAACCGAAGCGAAGCGACATTAAACGAGGCAATCGCCGACGGTACTATCACCGCACGGCTCGATGAGAGCACCGTGCCGCTCTGCGACCTCATCTTAGTCGGACTTTACCCCGAGTCCTCAATCGAATACGTAAAGCAAATATCTCCCTATATCCGCAAGGACGCGTTCGTGATCGACCTCTGCGGCACCAAGGAGCTCATCTGCAACGCCTGCTTCGCTCTCGCCGATGAGTACGGCTACACCTTCGTCGGCGGTCACCCAATGGCAGGAACGCACAAATCCGGATATAAGTATTCACGTCCGGATATGTTCCACGGCGCTCCGATGGTCTTTGTCCCGAGGGATCTTGGCGACATCCCACTCCGTGTAAAGCTCACGCAGCTGCTCTCGCCCGCAGGCTTCGGCATGTATTCCTTCACAACGGCGATCGAGCACGACCGAATGATAGCGTTCACGTCTCAGCTCGCTCACGTCGTGTCGAATGCCTACGTAAAGAGCCCGACGGCAAAAAACCATAAGGGCTTCTCGGCGGGAAGCTACAAGGACCTCACTCGAGTCGCATGGCTTAACGAGACTATGTGGACAGAGCTCTTTTTCGAGAACAAAAACGCGCTCACCTTCGAGATCGATCAGATCATAAGCTCGCTCTCCGAATACCGCGACGCGCTCACCGAAAATGACCGTGAAAAAATGAAAAATCTCCTTCGCGACGGCCGTGTCGCCAAGGAAGAGATCGACGGCAAATCTGAAAGAACGAATCAAATCACAGACTAAAAGCTTCAAGCACAGATAAGAAACAGGTGTCAAAATGAAAAAAGTAACAGTAACCGCCTCGCTCACCTACGACGTGATCATAGACAACGGAATACTTGACCGCGCGGGAGCCGAGTCGGCAAAGGTAATAAAGCCATGTCGGGCGGCTATCCTCACCGATTCGAACGTCGCCCCCCTTTACGCCGAAAGGCTTGAAAACTCACTCAACGCGGCAGGCTTTTCGCCCATCCGCTTCACTGTAAAGGCTGGCGAAGAATCAAAATCCGCAGAGTCGTACTTAAGTTTCCTTAACTTTTTAGCTGAGAACCAGATCACAAGAACCGACTGCATCTTCGCGCTCGGCGGCGGTGTCGTCGGCGACCTCGCAGGCTTTGCGGCGGCAACCTACCTTCGCGGCATCAGATTCATACAAATTCCCACGACTCTGCTTGCAATGGTAGATTCGTCGGTGGGCGGCAAGACCGCGATCGATATCCCCGCAGGCAAAAACCTCGTCGGCGCATTCTACCAGCCCTCGCTCGTGCTTTGCGATCCCAAAACGCTCGACACTCTGAGCAAGGATATCTTCGCGGACGGATGCGCCGAGGTCATCAAGTACGGGATCATCAACGACAAAGAGCTTTTTGAAAAGCTGAAATCTCCCATAAACAGTCAGATCGAGGAGATCATCGAGCGTTGCGTTACCGACAAGCGCGACGTGGTAAACGCCGACGAGCGCGACGTTGGAGTGCGTCAGCTCCTCAATCTCGGACACACGGCAGCTCATTCGATCGAAGCCTTGTCTCACTTTGAGATCTCGCACGGAAGTGCGGTGGCAATAGGCACCGCGATCATATCTCGCGCGGCAACAAAGCTCGGCTATTGCCCCGAAAGCGATACAAAGCAGATCGTAAATATGCTCGAGTCATACGGACTCCCAACCAACTGTCCTTATAGCGCAAGCGAGCTTGCCGAGGTGGCACTCCGCGACAAAAAGCGCAACGGCGACGCGATAAATCTCATCGTGCCCTTCGGCATCGGCAACTCTCGTATACACAAGATCCCCGTGACCGACCTTGAGGGCTTCTTCGCCGCAGGACTTTAACAAATCAAGGACAACAGCGTGAAGGTTACTTCAAACCGACAAGAAAGTTAACTGCTTCATGCACGAAATTTGCCTTCTCGGCAAAATTCATCGATTACTATTTGTTCCGCCGCACGCGGCGAAATGGAGATTAAAATGAACAAGACCTTTACCAAAAGTCAAGTAAAAAAACAGGTTCGGGCGATCTCCTCGAAATCAGAGGCGCACAGATATCTGATCTGTGCCGCTCTCGCCGATAGCCCTACCGAAATAATATGCACCGACACGAATGCCGACATCGACGCGACCGCAAGCTGCCTGTGTGCACTCGGAGCAGATATCAAGCGCACAGAAAACGGCTTTCTCGTAACCCCCATATCCGATCTAAGAAGCAACCAAGTGCTCGACTGTAACGAATCGGGCTCGACCCTGCGCTTTATGCTTCCGCTTGCGGCAAGCCTCGGGGCTGATTGCAGCTTCAATATGCGCGGCAGACTTGCAAGCCGTCCGCTCTCACCGCTCTACGAAATATTGAGAGATAACGGCGTAGCTCTTACACCTCAAGGTGAAAATCCCCTGACGATCCAAGGAAAATTCGGCGCAGGCAATTATACCGTCGCGGCAAATATCTCCTCGCAATATATAAGCGGACTCTTGTTCGCGCTCTCTGTTGCAAACGGCAAAAGCACCCTCGCCCTCGAGGGAAAGATCGAATCCGCTCCCTATATAGAAATGACCGTCGACGCCCTGCAAGCATTCGGCGCAAAAATCGATTTCGATAGCAAAGCCAATTGCTTTACCGTCGAAGGACAAAAAAAATTGCATTCTCCCGAAAAATTGACCGTCGGGGGCGACTGGTCAAACGCCGCATTCTTCCTCGCCGCAGGCGCAATAGGCAAAAATGAAGTCACAGTAAGCGGGATCAGCGAAAAATCAAGACAAGGCGACCGCGAAATAGTAGCGATCCTTGAAAAAATGGGCGCTCACACAAAGCACGGCGACAACGAAATAACAGTCTACCCCTCAAGCCTGCACGGAATCGAGATCGACGCCTCTCAGATCCCCGATCTCGTCCCTATCCTCGCAACCGTAGCTTCAGTAGCCAACGGGCAAACGAAGATCTGTAACGCAGGCAGGCTCAGACTCAAGGAAAGCGACCGAATCGAGAGCGTTTGCGCGACTCTCGCCGCCCTCGGCGCAGATATAATTGCAACCGACGACGGAATGATAATAAACGGCAAAAAATATCTTCGCGGCGGCACCGTCGACTCGTATAACGACCACCGCATCGCGATGAGCGCCGCGATAGCCTCCCTGGTCTCGACCGAAGGCGTCACAATAACGCGCTTTGAAGCAATCAACAAATCCTACCCCACCTTTGCGGAGAATTTCAAATGAATACGTACGGAATCAACCTGAAACTGAAAATATACGGCGGCTCTCACGACGAAAGGATCGGAATGCAGCTCGACGGTATCTCTGCGGGCGAGCCCGTGGATATGACCGCTCTCGCCGCATTTATGGCGCGTCGTGCACCGGGCAACGATCCCTATTCCACGAAAAGAAAAGAGCCCGACACCCCTGTCTTTCTCTCGGGAATCGACGAAAACGGAGTGACAACGGGCGAGCGTATAGAGGCCGTGATATATAACACGAATCAACACTCGGGCGACTACTCGTCGCTTGCCGACACCCCGCGTCCCTCTCACGCCGACTACGCCGCAAGAATGAAATACGGAGACAAGGTAGATCTGCGCGGAGGCGGTCACTTCTCGGGCAGACTCACCGCGCCCATGTGCATCGCGGGCGGCATCTGCCTGCAAATGCTTGAAAGACGAGGCATAAGCATCGCCGCGCACGTTTCAAGCGTCGGCAACGTCACCGACGAGAGCTTTGACAAGGTAACCGTCTCGAAATCCGACTTCGATGCACTCCATTCCCATAGCTTCCCGACAATAAGTGAAGAAGCAGGAGCAAAAATGCGCGATGCCATCGAAAAAGCAAGACTTGACTGCGACTCGGTCGGCGGCACCGTCGAATGTGCCGTGATCGGACTTCCCGTCGGCTGGGGCGAGCATATGTTTTGCGGAGTCGAGGGCAGAATTTCCTCGATAGTCTTCGGCATCCCTGCCGTCAAGGGCATTGAATTCGGGCTCGGATTCGGCTCGTCGGCACTCCTCGGATCACAGAATAACGACCCGTTCGAAACCGACGGCAAACGCATATACACAAAGACAAACAACTGCGGAGGGATCCTCGGCGGCATGACAAACGGAATGCCACTTATCTTCCGCGCCGCAATCAAGCCCACGCCCTCTATCGGCAAGGAGCAGGACAGCGTCTCGCTCTCCCGTATGGAAAACGTCAAAATGACGGTTTCGGGTAGACACGACCCCTGCATCGTCCCCCGCTCCGTCCCCGTTTTCGAGGCAGCGGCAGCGATCGCGCTTGTCGATATGATGCTTGATAAATAACGCAAACTCCAAGCCTTCAGCCACACGCCCTGTGCTCCCGACACAACCGTTCGGGATATTCAGAAAGGAACTTATAATGGAACTTGATCTCAATAAATTAAGAGAAGAAATAAACGAAACCGACGAGGAAATAGTCGCGCTCTTCCGCAAGCGTATGGGAATTGCCGCAAGCGTCGCCGAGTATAAGCGTGAGCACGGACTCCCCGTGCTTGACGCGGCGCGCGAGCGCGCCCTGCTCTGTCGCGTATCGGATATGGCGGGAGAGGAATTCGACGGCTACGCGCGCACCCTCTACCACACGATGCTCGACGTCTCGCGCGCCTATCAGCACACAAGACTCGTCGGCTCGTCCGAGATATATAACGGCATACAAAAAGCGCTCGAATCGACCGCAAGGACCTTTCCCTCTCGCGCCAAGGTAGCCTGTCAGGGAGTCGAGGGCGCATACTCACAGATAGCGGCAGAAAAGCTCTTCGAGCTTCCCTCTATCAGCTACTGCCCCACGTTTGACAGTGTCTTCTCTGCCATCGAAAGCGGCGAATGTCGCTACGGGGTTTTGCCTATCGAAAACAGCACCGCAGGCTCGGTCAAAAAGGTATACGAGCTGATGATAAACCATAAATTCCATATAGTAAGATCGCTCCGCCTCAAGATCGACCATTGCCTGCTCGCCGGCCGAGGCTCAAGGCTCTCGGATATCAAAGAAATAGTCTCACACGAGCAAGCGATCAACCAAAGCGAGAGCTTTTTGAAAAGCCTCGGCGACGTAAAAATCACCGTCGTCGCAAACACCGCGATAGCGGCAAAGCTCGTTGCCGAATCGGGCAGAAATGACCTCGCCGCGCTCTCCTCTCGCTTCTGCGCCGACCTCTACGGTCTCGACACTCTCGCAGGCGCGGTTCAGGATATGGGCAACAACTATACAAGATTCATCTGTATCTCCAAGGAGCCCGAGATCTATCCCGGCGCGGATAAGTTTTCGATAATGCTCGTAACCCACAATAAGCCGGGCGCACTCTATCACGTGCTCTCCTGCTTCAATTCTCTCGGCGTGAATATGACTAAGCTCGAGTCCACCCCGATCCCCGAGCGCGATTTTGAATCAATGTTCTATTTCGACTTCACCCTCTCGGTCTATTCAGACCAGCTCAAGCCCCTGCTTTGCGAGCTTGAAGCAAGAGGCGAAAAGCTCCGCCTGCTCGGAGCATATAACGAAATAGTCTGACGCCCAAGGTGGCAGAAAGCAACGAAATGATAACAGGAAAACAGAATATGAAATGCGGTCTGATCGGCGAAAAGCTCTCGCACAGCTTCTCCCCACAGATACACAGAGAGCTCGCCGACTACTCCTACGAGCTCTTTGAAATGCCGGAGAGCGAGGTCAAAGGCTTCCTCGAGAGTGACAGATACGACTGCATAAACGTGACCATACCCTACAAAAAGACCGTCATGCCCTACCTCGACGAAATTTCCGACGAGGCAAAGCGGATCGGCTCGGTAAATACCGTAGTAAAGACCGAAAACGGAAAAAAATGCGGCTATAACACCGACTACTACGGCTTCAAATACGCCGCATATCAAAGCGGCATTGAAATAAAGGATAAAAACGTCCTGATTCTCGGCACGGGCGGCGCGTCGCTTACTGCCAAGACCGTAAGCGAGGATCTCGGGGCAAAAAATATCACCTTTGTCTCACGCTCGGGCGAGATCAACTACGAAAACGTCTATGAAAAGTGCCCCGACACCGACGTTATAATCAACTGCACCCCCGTCGGAATGTATCCGAGAACAAACGGAGAATCCCCCGTCGCGCTTGAAAAATTCAAGCGCTGCCAAGGTGTCCTCGATATGATCTTCAACCCCGCAAAAACCAAGCTCCTGCTTGATGCCGAGCGCCTCGGGATCCCCTCTACCAACGGACTGTCAATGCTCGTAGCCCAGGCGAAGCGCGCGTGCGAGCTCTTTCTTTGCGAAAGCATCGCAGATAGCGAAATAGACCGCCTAACCGCCCTGATTGCCAACGAGACCGGCAATATAATCCTCGTCGGAATGCCGGGAAGCGGCAAAACCACCGTCGGCAAGCTGCTCGCAGAAATGACGGGGCGAAAATTCATTGACACCGACGAAATGATCACATTATCTCAAGGAAAAACACCCTCCGAGATCATCATGACAGAGGGAGAGAAAATTTTTCGTCAGATCGAGCACGAGGAGGTCAAAAACGCGGGTAAAATGAGCGGAATGATAATCTCAACCGGCGGTGGAGTCGTCACAAGACGCGAAAACTTCTACCCCCTGCGCCAAAACGGCAAGATTTTCTTTATTCATCGCAGTCTTGATAAGCTCCCAACCGAAAACCGCCCCCTCTCTCAGCAAACAAAGCTCGAAGAAATGTACCGAGCAAGACTCCCCCTCTATCGCGACGTCTGCGACTTTGAGGTCTCAAACGACACCGCACCCGAACAGTGCGCCGCCGAGATACTCCAAAACTACGGAAAGGCATAAAAAAATGAAAATATTGATAATCAACGGCCCCAACCTCAATATGCTCGGACTCCGCGAGCCCGAAATCTACGGAAAACAAAGCTATTCCTCGCTCTGTGAGCTGATCGACGAGAGCTGCCGCGAGCTTGGAGTCGAGCACGAAATATTCCAGTCCAACCACGAGGGCGTAATAGTCGATAAGATACAGGACGCATACGGAAAATTCGACGGCATCGTAATAAATCCGGCGGCATATACACACACCTCCGTCGCCATCCTCGACGCTCTCAAGGCAGTTTCAATACCGACTGTCGAGGTCCATATATCCGACATAAATTCGCGCGACGAATTCAGAAAGCACTCATATATATCTCTCGCCGCGATAAAAACCGTTATGGGACTTGGGTTTAACGGATACAAGATTGCTATCGAGCATCTGTATGAATTGCTTAAGTAAAAAGCAACAGGCTTGTGGAATGAATTTTGTGCTATAAATACCGAAAATACTACTTGACATATTGCCTAAAAACAGGTAAAATAATACCATAGGGTTTATACACCTTTATTACTCTAACAAAAGAGAGGATTTAACCATGAAAAAAAGAATCTTAGCTCTTATTGCTCTCCTTCTTGTTGCGGTTATGACCGCGGGCATGTTGGCCTCGTGCAAGAACCCTGGTGGAGGCGAAGAGACCACCACACAAAACTCGGGCAATAACACCGAGGAAACAACGAACAAAAATGAAGAAACCACCATCGGTAACGGTGAGGATACCTCTACCGGAGAGGACACCACTGCCGGTGACGGTGAGGATACCACTACCGGCGACGGTGAGGACACCACCATCGGAGACGGTGAGGATACCACTACCGGAGACGGTGAGGATACCACTGTGGCACCCGACGTCAAGCTTGAAGGCGAACACGCGGATCTCATCGAGAACGCTCATTCTCTCAAGAACGGCGTGACCTCGTATTTCTCCGACGCTTCGCGTGAGCACTATCGCGTAGAGAATAACAATATGACTCTCAGCTATCCTTTGACCAGTATAGAGGATCAGCTCGTATCCATAACCAACAAAAAGGGTAATGCATACGTAACCGACACAATGGACGTTTACGTTACTATGGAGAACGGCAAGACCTACTACTCCTCGGGCTCCTTCTACAGCGCAGAGGCAAACATCTTCCGTTACGGATATTACTACTATGACATTCGTCTCTACGGACAGGACTTCGCAAGCAATACGACTATAACCGAGGTTAAGGACGTTAGCTTGAAGCTGTTCAACAAAGCGATCGATATGTCAAAGCCGGATCCCTCGGACGGCACTCTCAAAACCACGATCACAAGCACCCTTGACCCCAATTTCTATACAGAAGTAGGTAAATTTAAGATTTCCACCTCCAAAGTGAACGCTCTTCAGATCACTATGAAGGTCACCTCGACCACCAGCGTCGACGTATTTTTCGCGGCAGGCGAGCATAACGGCTACACCGCCGATCAGCAAGTAACCTTTTATACCACGAACGACGGCGAGTACCACACCTACACTGTCCGTCTTGATCAGGCAACCGTTAAGGATTTCACCGGAGACATCAAGGGTCTCCGCCTCGACCCTAACGGATCAGTAGGTGAAGAGATCGAGATCTCGAGCATCAAGCTCGTTAACATTGACGACGACGGCGCCCCCAAGATCCTTCTTGACAGAAATCTCCACACCTACACCGACAAGCTCCACCAGATCAACCGCCTCATCGCAACCGAGGACGTCACGGGCATCAAGGAGATCGGTATGATCACCAAGGTTGCTGCAGATACCGTAGATAAGCTCGTAGTATACGACAAGAACGGCCTCCACTACGACCTTAATGATATCGATTGGGCAAGCGCAGAATACGTTGGCTTTGATATCAAGGACGCAGGTATCTTCGGATACATACTCGCAAAGGACGAGACCAGCGGCACTCTCACGGTAACTCTTGAGGACGGCAACTATGTCATTAAGCAGGCAACCGTTCCCGCAGGTGGCAAGCTCGATGCTCACAATACCGTATATACACAGCAGGATGTATCCGGATTCAAGGGCACCAGCACCGACATCTATAGCTCTGAAACCGACTACTTCTTCGGTCAGAGAATATACACCGACGCGTCTCACGATTTCGCAGCATTCCTTAAGGAAGCCGACATTGAGCGCAATCCTCTTACCAAGGATAACATCATTATCAACACAGACAAGACCGCAAACGCGACATTCGACGGTTACGACGGCCTCCGCGGAATCTACGCATTCACCGTAGCCGAGAATGTTGGATTCGGAGACGCATACTCCAGCAAACAAAACTTCCACGGCTCAGTTTCCTTCTCCGTAACGGGAGATGACCGTGACCGTAACATCTACGTTCTCGCATACACCTACTCTACAAGTATCGAGTGCGGTGCAGTCCTTAACGGCAAGGATATGATGCTTCCCATACCTGTAGAAGTCTCCAAGAACTTTTCAAACGAGTTTGAAGAGCCGATCTGGGCATGGGGCGACATCAAGTACAGTGAGGTCAGATTCCCGATGGTAGTAAAGAAGGGAGAAACTCAGGAGCTTACCGTACTTCAGCTTTATATGAACTGGGGTAAATATCCGCTCAAGCAGATATCCTCCATCCAGTTCTTTGCTCCCTACTATCACCTTTCCACAGGTGTAACCGAGAGTAACTGTATTTCGAACTACTACGTTTACGGCAAGGATCTTCAGACCCTTCCCGACCACAGAGCCGCTTCTGCTCCCCTGTGGACAGGAGATCCCCAGCACGACAACGGCGGATTCCACTGCTTCCTGCAGTATACCGATAAGGATGGCAATATTGTCGCTTCGGATAGTATCGTCAACAATATCGAATCAGCAGGTCCTACCTACGCAGACATCGACCTGACCTACCGCTCCGACGACGGTAAGATCGAGGTAACCTACACTCACATGGAAATGCCTCAGCTCGACGAGAACAGAGCATACTACACCATGAAGTACATCGTCAAAGAGGACGTTACTATTGACGAGTTCTACAAGAACTTCTCCTTCTATTCCGTTCGTGCATACGGCGACGGCTATTCTAAGCTTGGATATTGGGGTACAAACGGCGCAGTTGCCGACGTAGATACCAAGACCACAGGCACCAAGTACGTGCTTGGTACGGATTGTCCTTATTTCGATATGTACGCTACCTCCAACACCCCCGGCACACAGATGGCAGACGTATCCTTCCTCATCTTCAATTCCTTCGTCGATCTTGACGCTGACGGAAAAGATGACGGCGTAAACTTCGCTGTATATGAAAAGGAAGGCCTCGGTGCTCTTACTCTTAACATCGACGGCACACAGACTATCAAGGCAGGAGCAACCATCACCATCAACTCGATCATCATGCCTTGGTGGAACCAGGCGTACAGAAATGGCGACACCTCTGTAGCTCCCGACCAGAACGTAAGAGACGTTCGTGAAAATTCTCTTCTCGATCCCTTCAAGGCAACCGCAGTTGAGAACGCAACTGTTCTTGATAGCGAGTTCCTCCCCTCGATCAAGACCACTAACGGCAAGGACGCAACCTTCACCCTCTCGGGCGGTGAAAATAACGTGACCTTCCGTGTATACGGCTTTAAGAAGCTCACAGCTCCCAAGCTTTACGAGCTTGTTGACGGTGAATGGGTACTCGTTGACGTAAGCTCCGCAACCACCGCGGATAAAGTTGGCAACGCTCACCTGTACGACGGCTATGCTGTACACTACGACGGCAACGGAACCTTCTCCTACTCCTTCGTAACCACGCTCACAGGCGACCAGACAAGAACCTTCAAGGTAGATGCCTCCGAGGACTTCACTGGCTGGGTTGCGCCCGAAATTCCCGACGATACCCCTGATATAGAGAACTATTGGAGCGCATCCGACATTTCTGTTATCACAGGATCAACTCTTGAAGAGGACAACACCTGCGTTCGTATCTACGGTGACGGAGCAAAGACAGAAAAGTACTTCATGCTCCCCGTAACAAGCGAAACAACAGGTGGCTACGTAGTTATCAAGTACAGAGTTCCCACCACTAACGACACCGATTTCGATCACTTCCAGGTATTAATCGGAACCCAACCCGCTGCTAACATAGGTAACAAGGACTGGATGCTGACCCGCGACGTCAAGAAGGACGGTCAGTGGCACGTTATGGTCATCGACCTTAAGGAATTCAACATTGCAAACTTCGTCGCAAATGACGACGGAAGCTATCCCACCGAATATTTCAGATTCGATATATTCAATGTTGCAAAAGAGGGGGATGCACCTATGTCTGCTACCTCGTACGTTGATCTTCAGTACATAGCTATTTGTGACAGTCTTGAGGCAGCTCTCAAGCTGAACGAAGATATGGTATCCGTAGATCTCGTACAGAACGAAAGCTCCAGCACCAAGATCTACGTTTCCACGGGAACTAGCGAAGCAAGCGATGCAGACTACTTCAATATCTTCGTCGATGCTTCTACCATAGCTTCCTCAACCAAGGCATCTAAAGGCGTTACTGCAACTCTTGCAGCAGATGAAACCTACGTAACCATCGGAACCGAAACAACCACTCCCGAAGCTTGCCTTAACGTATACACAGGAGGACTTGAGGTAACCGGACAGTACATAGTAATTAAGTACCGTATCGCAGCCGAGCATGCAGATCTCATCTCCGATAAGCTTCACATGGAATGCTTCACAAGTACGCAGAACGACGCGGCTAAGGGTGGAGACCAGATCAACACTCTCGATAAGCAACTTCTTGAGGCAGACGGCGAATGGCACGTAATTATCTTCGATGCATCTGCGCTTGCTACGTTTACACCTGATGCAAACGGCAAATACGCAGCAAAGTATATTCGCCTTGACGCGCTCAACCAGGAAGAAAAAGCAGGAGGAGTTCCCGCAGGTCTTGCTATCGACGTCGCATTCGTAGCAATGTGCGAGGATACAAGCGCATACCTCGAGTCGCTCAATACAGCAGAATAAAAAACAACACAAACTCAAACGGGCATTCCGCACAAGCGGAATGCCCACTTTTTATTTGACGTCAAAGATAATTTTTAGCGCGCTCGAGGTTGTTCTCCTCAAACTCAATGACCTCACGAACGAGCTTCAAAGCAGTCTCTGATACGTTAGTATTCTCGTATTCACGAAGCAGCTTTATCGAGTCTGTGATACCCATATTCGAACCCTCGGATATCATCTGCGCCAAATGGCTGTCGGTAGAATCCATCATAGCGTTTACCGATATTCCAATACTGCTCCAAAGCTTGACCATAGCATTCTCTTCCTTGGCGTCAACGCCAATATCATTGAGTCTTGCCTTGATCTTCGAAGCCAACGACTCATATCCGTTGAGCTGATCGGTAATATCAGTCTTGAACTTACCGTCGCTGACCTTGGGGAGCAGCTTCACGATAGAATCCGAGCCCATCTTAACGTTTTTATATAACTGTTCAAGCATTTCTGCTTCTTTGGTTTTTAATTCTTGCATATCTACAAAATCCTTTCATGATTTAAATTGGATTTATCGGTAGTATGCGCAAAAGATCTGTAAATATACGAAAAATGCAACGAAATCTCAAAATTTCGTTGCATTTTCAATATTATTTTTCAAAAAGCTTCTTTTCACGAATATCCGTACCAACAAACGGCAAAACAAGATATTCACCGAAAATACGGCTCGTGATTCGATCCTGATACTTCTTTCTCATTTCCTCTTTAGTGAAATTGGTGTTGATGATAGTAGATTTCTTCCTTATAAGACGGGAATTTATCAGATTGTAAAGACAGGACGTGCTGAACTGACTCACAAGCTCTGTTCCGAGGTCGTCGATTATAAGAAGATCGCAGGAAAAGTACTTTTCGGTGTCCGCCGACTCACCCGAGCGCAGATTGCCGAACTTTTCCTTTTCAAAATCAGCAAGCATATCGACCGCGTTGGCATAGTAAACGTCGTTTCCCTTTTCGATGATAACACCGCCCATAGCACTTGAAAGATGCGTCTTTCCAAGTCCCGTGCCGCCCATCATCAGAATACTTCCCGACTTTTCAGCCTCAAAGTCCTCTGCGTATTTTTTTGCGATATCAAAAATAGCCTTCATTCTCGGGAGCGCATCACCCGAGTAATATTTCAACTCAAAATTGTCAAAGGTCTGCGTTCTTATAAGCTCATACATTCCCGAGGACTCAAGCCCTGCCTTGACAAGCTTGTCGCGCATACACCTGCACATACGGTATTCGACTGTACCCGTGTCACCGCACTCCGAGCACTCGTATCTTATCTCGGTATAGTTTGCGGGAAATCCCGCCGTAACGAGAATATCAGTTCTTTTCTTCAAGAGAGCGCGATTTTCCTCATTGATCCTGTCGACCATAGCACGATCGCCGCTGACCGAGGCCTCAAAGACTCTCATGCCCGAAGCAGACAGCTCACCGTCTATTTTCGCAATTTCAGGGAGTTTTGAGTGTATCTCTGCGCGTCTGAATTGAGCCTCCTCGATCGCTCGAAGATACTTCCCATCATATTCGCCCTTTATTTTAGCGTAATTTTCTCTGTTAAAACCCATAAAACCTCTCCTTAGAGATCAATTATTTCCAAGACTGCGCCTTACCGCCGCTTCAAAGAAGCTGTCGGTATCAAAGCTGCCGACCGAGGGACTCTCCGAACCACTCTTTTTATACGAAGCCTCTATCTCTTCAAGAGTCCTGAGCCCCGCCGCATTCCAACGCTCAAGCACCGTGTTCGCGTAGGGGAACGATCCCTTGCCCGTTGCGTCGGCAGTGACCTCGTAGGCCTTCTCGATTATCTCGATCGAATAATTCATATCGTTGATCCAAGAGGAGATAAACTTCTTCTCCTTTGTGGTAAACGCTCTCTCTCCGACTCCGAAAAGCGTCCTGATCTTGCCCTCCGCATCAGAGGCAAGCTCGCGTCGACGAAGCTCGTCGGAAAGCTGCTCTCCCGTGGTTATTCCCGCGTCGTAAAGCGCAAACGCCAGCTTTTCAGCGTAATGCAAGGTCTTTTTGCCAAGAGAAACGCAATATGTCAGAAGCATCATTATGTACTCGCAGTCAAGCTCGAGATAATCAACAAGTCCCATCAGAACGTTGATCTCCTTGACGTTAAAGACCTTACCCATAATGTGCTGGCACTCGTCGATCAATGTCGCAGTCTCTTTTCTCTGCTCCAGAATGTTGGAAAGCTGATCAGAGGTGTACTGAGGCAGCTCGTCGGCTCTGCGGAGCTTTTTTTCTTCCTTTTTGGGCACTTGAACCGCACACGGCTCATCTTTAACAACGGTCGCCTCTATTTCAGCACCGCTATCCTTTCCGTCGCCAAGCTCGATAACCCCTGCACCGCGCCAGAATGCCAACGCACTCTTTACGTCGTCCTCGGAGCACGAGACCGACCGCGCAAGCTTTTTTATATCAACGCTGCCGCCAAGAGCGCAAAGCCCAAGCAGGACCCGAAACTCAACAGCTCCCGCCCTCGCGCTTATCTCGAGCGCCTTTTCGGGAACAACAGCAACCTTGCTTCCATAATTGATTATATATTTCACTTAAAATTCACTCTCCTTGTCGTCTCCCCATTCGTCGTCGGAAATGTCAGCATCTGCCACGGGCTTGTCGTCGCTCATATTGCGGCAAATGCGGCAATTCATTATCATCAGCGAGTCACCGAGATGCACGTTTTCCACGATAATATCGTCGTCGGTATAATCAAGCTCAACTCCCATATAGTTCCAAAGGCCCTTCAGACCAAGCTTAACACATCTGTCCGCGATTTCCTTAACGTACTGCTTGGGACAAGCCAATACCGCAATATCGACCTTGTTCTCCGCGCAGAAGCTCTCGAGCTCAGAAATGGGATATACGGGCACACCCGCGCAATCCTTGCCCTCGGCATCGTTGCCCGTGTCAAAGAGCGCACTAATATCCACGCCTCTCTTTTCGAACATCGACAGGTGCACGAGCGCGCGGCCGAGGTCGCCCGCGCCGATTATAATAGCGTTAAAGCCTGCGCTGACCCCGAGTATTTCACTTATTTTTGCAAAAAGATAGTTCACGTTGTATCCGTATCCGTGCTGACCGAATCCACCAAAGCAGTTAAGATCCTGACGTATCTGCGAGGCGGTAACGTTCATCATGTGCGCCAGCTCGCTTGAGCTTATGCGCGTCTTGCCTCTTGCGATGAGCTCGCAAAGATATCGGTAATATCTCGGCAGTCTGCGAATGACCGCAGGAGAAATGCTCTGCTTTTCAGCCGTTTTGCCCATGGTTTCATTGTCGTAAACGTTCATCTTTCCACATCCTTATAACAAATTAGTTATCAAACAATTCACAAAAAATTTCAATTTAAAATGGCATATTTTAGCCTGCTAAAACGTCAAAAATCGACTTTTTTGAGTTTTCCACAACCACTCAAGCGTTCGATTAATCCACAGTTTCCACAAACTTATCCACAAAAATCATTGACAAATAAAGGAAATCAAAACCTCACCGACGAATATTTATACATATTTGTCGAAAAAAGTCATCTGGGTTTTGCACTTTCCAACATCTGTGGAAAACCTATGTTGAAAACACTCAAAAGGCCGAAACTGAACCTCTGTTCGAGCCGTCAGAGCTCGTCCGAAGCCGAAGCGTTCAGAGAGGTATCGGCGAAGTTGCCGCCAAGATACTCAAAGCAACCCGCGACCGCGATCATCGCGCCGTTATCGCCGCACAATGCTCTCGGGGGCACAATAAATTTGACTCCTCGGCCCTGACACATCTTTTCAAGCGCCGCACGCAAATGTGAGTTAGCCGCAACGCCGCCCGCAAGCACGAGCGTGTCAAGTCCGGTCTGATCCAAAGCCGCCGAGGTCTGCTTAACTATAGCGTCCACGATCGCCTTGGTGTAGGATGCCGCAACGTCCGCGCAAACGATCTGCTCGCCCTTCTGCGAAGCGGAATTGAGGTAATTGAGCGCCGCCGTCTTGATTCCGCTGAAAGAAAAATCAAGCGCGTGCATAAGCGCAGGAGACGGAAGCTTGATCGCCTTTGAGTCACCCTCGTAAGCAAGCTTGTCGAGCGCCGCGCCGCCGGGGTAAGGCATACCGATCACACGACCGATCTTGTCAAACGCCTCTCCCGCCGCGTCGTCACGTGTCGTACCTATCTCGCGAAGCGTTCTGTGGTCCTCACAAACGTATATCGACGTGTGACCGCCCGATACGACGAGCGACAAAAATTTAGGCTTCAAGGTCTTGTCCGTAAGATAAGCCGCCGCCACGTGTCCGTGCACGTGATTGACCGACACAAGCGGAATATTGTTCGCAAACGCAAGCGACTTTGCAAAGTTGACTCCGACTAAAAGCGCGCCGATAAGACCGGGATGAGTCGTGACCGCCACGCAGTCAAGATCTCCAAGCGTTATTCCAGCCGTTTCTAAGGCCTCGGTCGTGATAGACGACACCGCCTCAATGTGTGCCCTGCTCGCTATCTCGGGCACTACGCCGCCGTATAAACGGTGAGTCTCGATCTGCGATGCCACTATATTCGATTTTATCTCAAATACTCCGTCGCGGTATTCGACCACCGCCGCCGACGTCTCGTCGCAGGAGCTTTCCATTCCTAAGATGTACATATAATTCCTTTTTCGCAGGACGCTGTCCTGCACCTGCCAAAACCTTTTTGAAAAAAAGGTTTTGGATTCCAAAAACTATCAATAAAAATTCAAGGGCTCGGAAAAATGAGGTGTATCTCCTCGCCAAATCGCCGTTTCGGCTTTATTTTACTTTAAGTACCATAACAAGTGCCGCTTCGGTGGGCTTGGTGTAAAAATCCTTCCGCTTTCCCTCGACCTTGAATCCAAGCGCCGAATAAAGCTCGATAGCAGCGCGATTCGACTCCCTGACCTCAAGAGAGATCGACTCAAGATGATTATTTTTAGCATACTTGATAAGCGCCTCAACGACCGCCTTGCCGTAGCCCTGTCTGCGATGATCGGGATGAGTCGCGATATTGGTGATCTGACCCTCGTCGACCGCGCACATCATACCGCCGTAAGCGCAAACGATGCCGTCCTTGCGGCATACCATACCAATGCCAATGCCTTCATTCGTCAGCAATTCAAGACTTTTGCGGCTCCACGGCTGACTAAAGCAAAGCTTCTCAAGCTCCGCCACTCCGTCAAGCGCGTCGACGGTCAGCCTTTCGGGATAGATCCTCTTTCTCGCCTTTTTTTCGCCGCCAACCTTAATATTTTCTTCCATAACTCTGAAATCCTTGATCAATATCCAAACTTGCCCGAGAGCGAATCGTCGTCCTCGATCCAGCTCGAAACGGGAATAATTCTGTATTCGTCCTTGGTGTCGCGCACGATGACCGTCTCAATACCCGCGTTGATTATCTGGCGCTTGCACATCATACAGCTCGACGTGCCGTCGTAAAGCGAGTTGTCCTTGG
>SVRA01000103.1 GCA_015065075.1 Oscillospiraceae bacterium | reverse complement strand
AGACCAAGAAGGCTATCACAAACACCTTTATCTACGAGGCGATGAACGAATTTTTGCGTTCAAATCTCGAGATCTTCTTCCTTGAGCATCCCGTTGAAGCCGAGATCATGGCAAATCAGGTGCTCGTAAACAAGCGAAGCCGCGAGTCCGCTGAAAAAGAGCGTCTTAACATCAAAAAGAAGCTCTCGGGCACGATCGACATCGCAAACCGAGTTGAGAAATTCGTCAACTGCCGCTCTAAAGACCCCAACGTGCGCGAGCTTTATATAGTTGAGGGTGATTCGGCGCTTACCTCATGTAAGCTCGGTCGCTCGGCTGAGATGCAGGCGATAATCCCCGTAAGAGGTAAAACGCTGAACTGTCTTAAGGCAGATTACGACCGAATCTTCAAGAGTGAGATCATCACCGACCTGCTCCGTGTCATCGGCTGCGGCGTTGAGATCGAGAGCAAGAAAAAGGGCGATATTCTCCCCTTTGATCTTGATTCTCTGCGCTGGTCGAAGATCATCATCTGTACCGATGCCGACGAGGACGGATTCCAGATCAGAACCCTGCTTCTGACTATGTTCTACCGTCTGCTCCCCACCCTGCTTCGCGAGCAGAGAGTTTACATTGCGGAAACTCCGCTTTTCGAGATCACGGTCAAGGAAAAGGGCGGTGAGAAGACCTATTTCGCGTACGACGAATTTGAAAAGGCAGATATCCTCAAGGAGATCGGCGACAAGAAATATACCATTCAGCGATCCAAGGGTCTTGGTGAGAATGAGCCCGAAATGATGTGGCAGACCACTATGAACCCCGCGACCCGCCGTCTTATTGCGGTCACGCCCGCGGACGCTCAGAAGACCGAAATGATCTTCGACACCCTGCTTGGTGACAATCTTCCCGCGCGTAAGGCGTTTATCGCGGCACACGGCAAGGAGTATATGAAGGATCTTGACGTTTAATTCACACAAAAAACCGAGTCGGGCGATATATTTGCGCAGGGCTCGGTTTTTTAATGTTTTGAACAAATTTAGACGAAGTGCCGGCAAACATAGCTCTCATGCAAGTGAATGTAACTATTGTGCAATATTTTGTCCTTTTTGTGCAAGCAATACCCCCAAAAATATACTATAATTCAATTATAGAACAAGTTGTCGGAGGCGCACTATGTCAAAACTTCCATACAGACAGGTACATCTTGATTTTCACACGTCCGAAAAGATCGAGGGCATCGGAAAGAGGTTTTCTAAAGAAAATTTCGCCGCCGCTCTCCGCGAGGGACACATTAATTCGATCACGCTTTTCTCGAAGTGCCATCACGGCTGGGCGTATCATCCGTCAGCGGCGAACAAGCAGCATCCGCATCTTGATTTCGATCTGCTCGGCGCTCAGCTCGAGGTCTGCCGCGAGCTTGGTGTGAGAACAGAGATCTATCTCTCCGCAGGCTTTGACGAAAAATACGCAGTCGAGCACAAGGATCATATCATTCATCAAAAGGACGGCTACATAGGGCCTTTTGACCAACCATGCTATCACCGCCTTTGCTTCAACACGCCTTATCTTGATGTGCTCTGCGCTCAGATAGACGAGGTTATGACCAAATATGAGGGACTTTTTGACGGAATCTTTCTTGATATAATCGCAGCAACTCCCTGCTATTGCGATCATTGCCGCAAGGGTATGGCAGAAGAGGGCGTTGACGTTGAGAATTTTGACGAGGTTTACGCATACGCCAAGAGGGTTTACCAAAAATACTGCGACGCGGTCGACAAGGTAGTTTTCTCGCACGCCCCCAATATGCCCATAATCCACAATGACGGAGGCGCACTATTCCAAGGAAGAAAGGTCGCCTTCAGAAATACTCAACACTTTGAGATCGAATCGCTTCCCACGGGCGGTTGGGGATACGATCACTTCCCTCGCGCCGCAGCTTACGCGAGAACGCTTGGCAAGGAATTCCTCGGCATGACCGGAAAATTCCATAAGTCATGGGGAGAATTCGGCGGCTTCAAGCACCCGAATGCTCTCAGATATGAAACGGCGCTCTCTAATCTTTGCGGCGCCAGATCCTCGGTTGGCGATCAGCTTCACCCCGACGGCGAAATGGATCTCTCGACCTACCGCCTGATCGGCAGCGCGTACGGTGAGGTCGAGTCGCGTGAGGAGTGGATGATCGACTCCGAATATATTGCCGACATCGGACTTCTCTCCGCGGAGGGTAGTGTTAACAGCGCATACGCCGACGATTTTGACCGTGCGGCAATGATTGGCGACGGAATAAATCAGGACATCGGAGCAAACCGTATGATGCTTGAGGGACATTATCTTTACAACGTGATCGATCCCGAGGCAGATTTCTCGGGATACAAGCTGATAATTCTTCCCGATAATATAACCGTAAATGGCGCTTTCAAGAAAAAGCTCGATGATTATCTTGCAGGCGGCGGAAAGCTTTTGCTCACGGGCAAATCGGGAGTTGGCAGCGACGGCAAATTTGCATTTGATTTCGGTGCAGACTTTGGCGGCGAGGTCGAGCTCAATCCCTGCTATCTGCGCCCCGAATACGAGCTTTATCCCAACGGCATAACCTCATACGTTATGTACAGCAAGTGCTACGGTCTTGAGCTGTCCGATGACTTTGCAGGCGAGGTGCGCGCGCTTCGCGTTGATCCTTACTTCAACCGCACCGCAGAGCATTTCTGCTCGCACTATCACACACCTTACGACAGAAGCAAAACGGGTGTCGGCGCGATCGTGACCGACAAGATCGGATATATCGCTTGGGAGATCTTCTCGGAATACGCGAGGTTCGGCGCGATCCACCTGAAATATGCCGTTATTGATATCATCGACCGTCTGCTTGGCGATGAAAAGACTCTTTCAACCTCGCTCGGCTCGCTTGGTGTTACCTCTCTTATGAAGCAGCCCACCGATAACGGTGAGCGACTTGTCAATCACTTGGCTTACGCGATCACAAAGGTGCGCGGTGCTAACATTGAGATAATCGAGGACCTTCCGACTGTGCTTGATACAAGGGTGACGGTAAAGGTTGCGGAGAAGCCCTCGCGCGTTTATATCGCGCCCGACGGCACGGAGCTTGATTTCACCTATGAGGACGGTAAGGTCAGCTACGTTGTCCCACGTTTTGAGTGCTCGACGCTGGTGGTTGTTGAGTAAGATTGGGAATTTGATTTTATTAAGTTTGCTTAACTATATTGTTTTAATTTGCCTTCGGTTAAGTATTATTAACCGTTTTAGAACCTATTTATAATATTAGTTTAGTATTGTTAACTAAGCATCCCAACAAAAATCCGACTGATATTCAGTCGGATTTTTGTTATAAGCATTATAAAATAGTGCCGCCGTAAAATTTTTCTATCAGCTTTTTATTTTTTCGGCTCTTTGTTATCTCGCCGTTCATGTAAAATTTCTGTTTTTTGTGCCCATAGGCTACTTTATAATACGGAAAACCTCCGAATTGCTCTATCCAACTGACGTATTGAATTACACTTGTTACCGAAGTCCACGGAATAGACTCGCGGTCACCGAGCACGTAAACTATCGTAACACTTTTGTATGAAAATTGAAAATACAAAGGTGACACAAGCGCAATGAAGGCGGCGAGAAGCGCAATCAGCAAAAACAATATTCCCCAAGCATCGCCACTCATAAAAAACGCTACGGCAAGGGCGCTGAAAATGAGAATTGCTATTGCATAAATGATAAGATAAGTGTTAAAGGAAAAGTATGTGTTTTCCTTTCTATTTCCCCTGTTATTTGTCCTTTTTTTCATTATAATTCTCCGTTCATACGATTGATATCACAAGCCGAGCTTGCCAAACACCTTAAAAATATCCCCTGCGCCCATGACGATGACCATATCGTCCTTTTGTGCGATCTCCTTGATGATCCTTGCCACGCCGTCGAGGTCTCCACCGTAAATTGCCTTCTCACCGAGGACTTTCGCGAGCTTTTCCGATGAAATACCGTAGATATTGTCCTCTCTTGCCGCGTAAATATCGGTCAAGATCACCTTATCCGCCTCGCAAAATGCGGTTGCAAACTGCTCTGCCAGAGCGGCGGTGCGGCTATACGTATGGGGTTGAAAAGCGCATATAAGCCTGCCGCGGCACGCCTTTTTTGCGCCCGCAAGGGTCGCGCTGACCTCGGTAGGATGGTGACCGTAGTCGTCGTAAATAAGCGCTCCGTTGATCTCGCCCTTATATTCCATTCTGCGACCCGCGCCCTTGAAATCGGCAAGACCGCAGGCAATATCCTCGGCGGAAAGTCCGCAAGCGACCGATGCCGCAGCCGCCG
>SVRA01000102.1 GCA_015065075.1 Oscillospiraceae bacterium | reverse complement strand
CCACCTTAGACTTTCATCTAAGATGGCGTTTTTCTGTTCGTATTAGAGCGAAACCTTGACGGCGAAGCCGCCGCTGAAAAAGTAAGTGTTCGTCCAATACACGTTTGGTGGAGGTGGGGGGAGTTGAACCCCCGTCCGAAAACCTCTTGATACAACTTTCTCCGGGTGCAGAACATCTATTGAGTCTTTTTCTTCGCCGCGCCGATGCTCAGGCTCGGGGGAGAAGCAACCGTTTTCTGCGTGATCGGTTCAACGGTAACCGCCGATGCACGTGCACCACTAAAATGACGCTCAGTCTCGGTTCGTGGTCCTACCGAGAGGAACGGGCGACCCGCAGGTCGCGGCACTGCCATTGTTGAGCCCCGAAGGGTCAACAATTAGGCAGCCATAGCAACAGTATTGTTGTCGTTTATTTTTTAAAGTTTGAGCAGTTTTAGAGATTACTCGGCTCTACCCGCTTATCATACCTCAAAATCCCCGTCGAAACCTTTACACCCCCATTTATCTGCGAATTTTGTCCGCATACGGCGTTGCTACTCAAAATCGGCTCGCCGTAGGGAAAGCTACGGCATCGCCTGGATTTTTCCGTTGCGCCTTGTCTGCGAACAAACTTCTTGCTAAAGGCGCGTCGCATAGCGACTGCGCAGTGCTGTGAGCCTGCGAGCAGCAAGGTTCTGCGCAGCAGGTTCTTATATTTTTCACTTCGTGAAAAGTGATATGTTTGCTTTCGCAAACGTGATATTGTGCCGTTGGCGCAGTTATGTTGTGCTTTCGCACAGTTGCTAATTAAATGAACGCAATTTTCTCGAAAAGCTATTCGTCCCAGGTCCAACACGGCAGGACGTACTACATCTCAGTAGGCTGACTTTTTCGGCTTGCCGAAAAATCAGCGTCACCTCACCATAGTTAGAACCCAAAATATCGGAAGTTTTCGCGGGGTTTGGGGAGCCTTTTTCCAAAAGGCACCCCAAATATCATCTGCATCAACTAACTTCTACCCTCTATCCTTCAATCTTCTCTCGATCTCGCGGTCGGCGTCGTGCTTGGCGATCGAGTCGCGCTTGTCGTAGAGCTTTTTGCCTCGGCAGAGTCCGAGCTCGACTTTAACGTGCGAGCCTGAGAAATAGAGCGAGAGGGGAATAAGGGAAACTCCCTTTTGCGCGACGAGACCGAACAGCTTGAGGATCTCGCGCTTGTGCATCAAAAGCTTGCGCTTTCGCATGGGGTCGCGATTGAAGATATTGCCGTGCTCGTAGGGACTGACGTGCATACCGACGACGAAAAGCTCGCCGTCCTTGAAGTCGCAGTAGGAGTCCTTGAGATTGACCGCGCCTGCGCGCAGACTTTTGACCTCCGTGCCGAAAAGCTCGATGCCCGCCTCGTATTTTTCGTCCACGAAATAGTCGTGATACGCCTTTTTATTCTGGGCGATTATCTTATGCCCGCCCTTTTTATCAGCCAAAACGGACACCTCCTTTTTTCAGTATGGAATATAATTATACAACAAACGCCAAGCGTTGTCAAGGCTTTTTGTGTCGAAGAAACTATTAGTTGAACGGGAATTTTAACCGTTCGTTATATCCTCGACGTCAATATCGGTCATTTGCGCCGAAAATTCGACCGACTTGCCGCCCGCAGTCATACAAAGCAGATTGAGCTCGAGCAGCTCGCCCGCGGGGAGAATTTCAAGGTGCAAAATTGCCGCGCCGACCAGCTCGTCGGTGCAGAGAAGCGACTGCGCGCCCGAAAGTGTGACCTTGCAGGACACGTCGGTGTATTCGGGGGAGGTCGTGATGACGAAATTGCCGTTTTCAGCTCTCTCAAGCGCACTGATAGGCGCGTTGAGTATCCAGTTAAGACAGTTTATCTTGTACCAGCCGAGCTTTTCGGCAAGCTTTTCGACCTCGCCGTCGTAGTCCTCCTTGACCGCCTCGCAGCGACGGTTGACCTGACCGCAAAAGCGCGTGATCTCGTGGAACACCTCGTACGACGCGCTTCCCATAGCAAGCACACGCACGTCAGCGACCTTGGCGAGAATATCGGCAGGGATATTGTTCTTTATAAATTCAAGGTTTTCGTTGTAGCTCGCCTCAAACGCCGCCTCGGCAGCCGCTTCGTCAAACTTGACCTTGCTTTGCTTTGCAATTACCTTTTCGTTCTTTAAAAACCACTTTTTCTGCCCCTCGTAGAGCGATTTGAAGTGCTTTTCGGAGAATTTGTCTGCCTGCGATGTGCTCCGCATCTGAAAGCAGATCTCGGCAAGCAGAGTGTCGTTGTACCATTTCTTCGTGAAATATTTCATCTTTTCCTCCCGTGTGGACTAATATGGGGCGGCGTCATTTAGATGTAGAAGGCGTGATTTGGTTCTCGTCGGCGTACGAGGGTACGACAGAGAACCAAAGCGCGACTAAAAAGCCACAAAAATGGGGAAAACCGCCGAATTTTCGACGGTTTTCGTCATCTGAAAAGACCAAAACTATAATTTTAAGTTGTGTTTTGTCCTTGCTTTTAAAAGTGGCTTTTGTTCTACGCTAAATGAAGCAGCCTCATAGTTGTGATCAATTAAGCTTGACGGTTACTATAATTCCGCCCTCGTTCGTACCCGAGATCTCGTAGGAAACCGCAGTGTCAGCGGTGCTTTCGTCGGAGATGACGGGAAGGTTGACCGAGTCGCCCTCCGCGCAAGCAACGTAATAGATCGCGTAGCTTGTGCCGTCAGAATCCTTGAGCTTCAAAAGCTTTTCATGCGAAGTGTTCTTCTTGAGATACTCTATGTACTCCGAAAGGGAAAGCTTTTCGTCCGTCATATACTTTGCGTGGACCTTGCCAACGTAGCGGTAGCCGTTCTCGAAGCTTTCAACGAAGCCGTACTTGACTGCGTTCTTGTCGAGCCAGCTCGCGTAATCGCCGTGAAGCTCGCCGTCGTCGTAATTGGAAAGGTAGATGAGCAGTGCGGTATTGTATTCCTCGTGGCTCGAGTCGTGCTTTCCGTACGCGTATCTGATCAGAAGATCGTTCAGCTTGACCGCCGATTCAGCGTCGGTGAGCATATCGTGAGCCGCCGCCATAGCCGCGGTATTGAGGAAGTGCTCGTTGTACGCGTAGTAGGGACCCTTTTCAACGGTTCGGTGCTCGTTGCGGTAGAATTGACAACCGATAAGATCGAGCTGAGACTGATCGACGGAATAGGGATGATCGGAGTTTGCAAGAACGAGAGAGCCCGTGGCGAGCTGAGCAGAAGTGATCGGCTTCGACTCAAATTCGAGGGAGTCAACGATGTCGTTGACCTTCTTATCTCCCAAGCTCTTGTCAACGCTTGCCATGATTATAACGAGAAGAAGCACGAGGGCAAGCAGTGTGAGCGCAGAGACCACGATAAGCATGATCCTCTGCAATTTGTTTTTGTCGACATTTTTCAAAATATCCATTGTTGCTTCCTTTCCGAATTTTTAAATTTTAGGGGGATCAGAGATCACTTTGCGTCTCTGATAGAGAAGTCCATACGGCCCTTCTTATCAAGACCCATGTACTTAACTACGACCGAGCTTCCAACGTCGATTCCTGCGTCGGTAACCTTGTTGATCCTCTTGTCACAGATCTTGGAGATGTGGACCATGCCCTCCTTGCCGGGAGCGTACTCAACGAAGCATCCAACGTCCTCGTTGGGCTTGTCCTTGCTTGCAAGGATCTTAACAACGGTACCGTTGTAGCAGCAGCCAACCTCGGGCTCGAATACGATCGCGTCGATCATAGCCTTTGCGATAGCAGCGCTCTCGCCGTTAACGGCTGCGATGCAGATAACGCCCTCGTCGTTGATGTCGACCTTAGCGCCCGATTCAGCGCAGATCTTCTGGATCACAGATCCACCCTTACCGATGACCTCACGGATCTTGTCGGGGTCGATCTTGAAGCTTGTCATCTTGGGAGCGTACTTCGAAACCTCTGCTCTGGGAGCGTCGATAGCCTTGAGAATGACCTCGTCGATGATGTACTCACGGCCTGCCTTGGTCTGCTCGAACGCGCGAGCGATGATCTCGGGGGTAAGACCGTCAACCTTAAGGTCCATCTGGATCGAGGTGATACCCTTCTTGGTACCTGCTACCTTGAAGTCCATGTCGCCGTAGAAGTCCTCGAGACCCTGAATATCGATCATGGTATCCCAAGAGCCGTCCTCAGCGGTGATAAGACCGCAGGAAATACCTGCAACGGGAGCCTTGATCGGAACGCCTGCTGCCATAAGAGCGAGGGTAGAACCGCAAACGGAGCCCTGCGAGGTAGAACCGTTAGAGGAAACTACGTCGGATACAAGACGGATCGCATAGGGGAATTCCTCCTCCGTAGGAAGAACGGGAACGAGAGATCTCTCTGCGAGAGCTCCGTGACCGATCTCACGACGGCCGGGGGAACGGACTGCCTTTGCTTCACCTGTGGAGAA
>SVRA01000101.1 GCA_015065075.1 Oscillospiraceae bacterium | reverse complement strand
CTCCCGAGGAGCTGATCGGCAGAAAGATCATTGTGGTTGCAAATCTTAAGCCTGCGACGCTTTGCGGAATTGAGTCGAACGGAATGATTCTCGCTTCGGGCGAGGAGACCGTCAGAGTGGTATTTTTGGCGGATGATACTCCTCTTGGAGAGAGAGTAAGATAAGATATTTTGCAGGGGAGAGGAGATCTTGGCGGATTTTCTCTCCCTTTGCGGATTTTGGGGTGTAAGTGACTGAATGAGATTAGATATGTAGTTTTCTTGCCAACAGCGGCAAGAAAACTACGAAAAGAAACGCCGCTTAAGGCGGGAGGTCTCGCGTTCAAAAAGCAGCAAGCCGCGTTTTGAACTCGCTCAACATCTCCCTCCTTAAGAATCCAACCCTATCGCCTTCGGCACACTGTGTTTCCGAATTTGAAGCCGCGCGGTTGAACTTCCTGATGGGGCTCTTTCGTCCATCTAAATCGAGCGTAATGCTTATTGCTCGCACACGCTTGTGCTTCGCAAGGGGAGATTAAAAATGTAGGAGGATTGCCTCACTATTCGCCGCATCAGTTACTTTTACAAAGTTTTTTCAAAAAACAAAAAAATTTTCATAAAAGCTGTAACCAAATCGAAAAAAGGGCGATTTATAGGATGAAGCCCGAAACACACAACGAAAAGAGGTTAGCGTGAAAATTACATTCCTTTAACCGTGAAGTGTGCTTTTTCACGCGCGAATTTTGCCGTCAAGGCAAAATTCATCGATTACTATTTGTGCCGCCACGGGGTTCCCCGAAGTGAATTAAGTGAGCTTTGGGAGTCCCGTATGCGGCGGAACGGAGATTGCCATGGACGACCGCAGAATCGTTGACTTGTATTGGGCGCGGGACGAGCACGCAATACTGGAGTCCGACAAAAAATACGGCAGAATGCTCCATTCGCTGTCATATTCCTTGCTATCGTCGCGCGAGGATGCCGAGGAGTGCGTAAACGATACATATCTTGATGCATGGGGCGCTATGCCGACGGCAAGGCCCGAATTTCTCGGTGCGTTTCTTTCCAAGATAACGAGAAGGATCTCGGTAGACCGATTCCGCAAAAAGCACAGAGAAAAGCGCGGCGGAATAGATAATCTGACCGCAGAGCTTTCCGAATGCATATCGGGAGGCAGGACGCCGTCCGAGGAGTACGACGACAGGCGGATAATCGAGCAGCTTAACGGCTTTTTGCACGGACAGCCGAAGGAGAGGCGAGTTATGTTCGTTTTGCGCTACTTTTACTCAAGCTCTATCGACGAGATAGCAGAAAAAATGGGTATAAGCGAGTCAAAGGTAAAGACCACACTGTTCAGAATGAGAGCAGAGCTTAAGAAAAGATTGGAGGAGCAGGAGCTGTTATGATGGATAAAAAAGACAAAGCCGAGCGACTGTTGGACTCCATCGGCAACATAGACGATAGCCTTATCGACGAGGCGATTGGCTACAAGGCGGCGCGCAGAGTGAATCTCTACCGCTTTGGACTTATGGCGGCGTGTATTGCTCTCGTTTTCGTGATCGCGGTCGCATCGCCGCTTCTGAGAAAATTGGCAGAGGTGGGGAACGGAGGCGCACAAGGTGGAGAAAACAACAACGGAGTGGTGGAAAACACCGACAAAAACGAGGGAAACGAGGACGAAGTGGGGAACGACAGACTTGGCACATATATGCTGAGCATCCGCGACTCGATTGAGGGCTACGACGTTTATCCCTCGGCAGAAAATCTCTCCTACGTGGGTCAGACCAGCCTTGTCTGGCGCTATGCCGACAGCGATGAGGTCTACGTTGCGACTCTCAGCTCAAAGCAGCTTGGTGAGCTTAAAGAGGCTATGGGAAGCGGAAAAGAGGTCGGCGAGGTCTCGCCCGAGCTTGATTGCTACGTCTGGATAGTAGACGGGCAGGGAGCTGTCGTCTCGCCCTATCTTAAGGATGGCGCGGGCAACGAGGGCTGCGTTATCTTCGATTACGAGGCGGAGATAATCCCCGACGAAGAGTTCGTTGAATGTGTTTCGGAAATACTGAAATAAGTATTGGAGGTCACTATGAAAAAAACCAAGATTTTTGTGAGAATATGGTCGCTTTTGTTGGCGATAATAATGCTGTTTGCGCTCGCGTCGTGTGATGCCAAGAAGGAAAGCGCCTCGGAGGATGGCGACTATATGAACGGCATGAACAACAACTCGCAAGGCACCCCGTCAAGCCCGAATGAAAAGCCCGAGTACACCTATGGTGCAGACGAAGAGGGGATGGAGGATGTGGTAGTGCCCGAAACGCCTGATGCGAGTAATCCTAACGGAGATGAAGCCGTTCCCCCAAGTGATATCGTTGAAAACGACTTTATCGATACTTCTAAAAACAACATATCTACCTTCTCGGCAGACGTTGATACCGCGTCCTACGCTTATTTCCGCAAGCTCGTGAATTCGGGTTACGGTCTTGAGGCGCTCAAGGGCAGCGGATCGAGCTTCCGCATTGAAGAATTCATCAATTATTTTAAATACGACGTGCCCGAGCCCGAGAAAAACGAGCTTTTCGGAGTTCATACCGAGGTCGTGCCTTGCCCGTGGAGCGAGGAGACTATGCTTTTCCGCGTAACGCTTCAGGCAGAGCAGGCGGTCAATGCAAACGGCAACAATCTCGTATTTCTTATCGACGTTTCGGGCTCTATGCAGTCGTCGGATAAGCTTCCTTTGCTCAAGCGCTCGTTTGAGTATCTCGTCGACAATCTCGGCGGCGACGACGTGGTTTCGATAGTTACCTATTCGGGCAGAGAGGCGGTCGTGCTTGAGGGCTGCAACGGTCTTGACAAGGAAAGAATTATGAGCGCGATCAATTCGCTTACCGCGTCGGGCTCGACCAACGGTGAGGCAGGCTTGACCAAGGCTTATCAGATCGCGGAAACATACTTCATTGAGGGCGGTAACAACCGTATAATTATGGCGTCCGACGGAGATCTCAACGTGGGCATCTCCTCCGCGGATCAGCTTACCTCCTACATTGAGCAGAAGAGAGATCAGGGCGTTTATCTGTCGGTTCTCGGCTTTGGTACGGGCAACTATCGCGATGCCAATATGGAGGCGATCGCCGACAACGGAAACGGCGTTTACTATTACATTGACGGAGATTCCGAGGCGGAAAAGGTCTTCGGAACCGATCTTTTCGGCACGCTTTACACCGTTGCGGAGGACGTGAAGCTTCAGATAGAGTTCAACGCTTCAAGGGTTGAGTCCTACCGACTTATCGGATATGAGAACCGCTTACTCGACAAGGAGGATTTCGAGGACGACACAAAGGATGCGGGCGATGTCGGTGCATCTCATCAGGTAACCGTTTGCTATGAGATCAAGATACGCGAGGCGCAGATAAACGATATGTCGCCGCTTTTGACGCTGCGTTTCAGATACAAGAACCCGGGCGAGCCGATAAGCAATCTCGATGAGCACGAGGTCGGCTTGTATCAGGTGTCAACCGAGATGAGCGACGATATGAAGTTCATCACCTCGGTCATCGAGACCTGTATGATCCTGCGTTCGAGCAAATATGTCGGCGATATCACGCTTGAAGAGATCATGCAAACTCTCTCAAGCCTCGAGCTTGACGATCCCTATAAGGCAGAATTTTACGAGATTTTGCAGACTCTTTCCCCATATTTTGATGAAGTAGACCATGATTCTGGAATCGAGAGCAAGGGTAAGCTTTATTTCTCCTCGCCCGGCGACCGTAATCCTTTGCTCGTCGAGGACGGCGGAGTGGGATTGATCTTCCTTTACGCAGAGGACAAGACGATATTTGACGGTTTTAAGAACGGAGACGTTGTTATAGTGGAGCACGGTTACGTTATGGAATCCTACCCCGAGCAGACCTATATTTCGAAGATCACTTTGATTGAAAACGGAACCCTTAGTGATGAGGAGTGGAAGGCTGTTCAGGGCGTGATGGCACCTGCGGAAATACCCTAATTTCAGATCGCGACGGTGTGATTTTTTGATCGAATTTTGATTCGAAACGAGCAAAAAACGGTTGAAATTTGACTCGAAATTGAAACAAAATTGATCGGTTTTGAATCGTTTTTGTAAAAAATCGCAAAAAAATTGAAGAAAAAACAAAGGGCTAAATCGGCCGTATTTCAGACGACCGATTTAGCCCTGTTTGTTATTGAATGAATTTAAAAAAGCCTTTAAGTAAAAGGGATTTATCCGTAGATGGCGAGATAAAATTTCGGTTAAAAAACGGCTTGAGGTTATAGAGGTGGTTTCAAGGGTGGTTTCAAAGGTGGTTAATAGGGTGCTTGAAGCTAAAGAATAGAATAGTATAGCAAAGAAAAGTATAGCATAGTATAGCAGAGCGAGTTGCAGTTCCGACACCGTCGCTGCGCTGCCGACCAAGGTCGTCAGATAGGACGCTTGGCGCGCGCTGACACGCTCGC
>SVRA01000014.1 GCA_015065075.1 Oscillospiraceae bacterium | reverse complement strand
CGACAGACCCGTTTACTGCAGCAAGTGTTTCGAAGCAAGACGCTCTGCTCAGTAAAACTGTAATAAAGACACGGTAAACAAGTTGCGCTTTTAACTTCAGTTTATACTCGTCAATTTAATTATAGTTACAAAATCCCCGTAAGTGTAAGGCTTACGGGGATTTTGTTATTGAACGGTCCTAAATTTTCTGTCGTAGCTCTTTTCAGTTAGTAAAGAGGCATATAAAAACTCGCCTTCGTCCGTTCCAATAGTCCGCGTTAAAATCAGAAGACCAACGTATATCGCAATAGTAAGCATAATTCCGAAAACAAGCTCAAAAACGCCACTAAAATTCCAAGGCAGAGCAATAAGTATAAGCTTTGCGGCGTTAGTCGCCCCAACGATGCAGATTATCGGCATGGCAACCTGATGGATCACTCTCGGCTTTATTTTGCTGACCGATATCATCTTGCCAAGACTTAGTGACGTATTGAGTATCTCTGTCGCGTATATCGAGATCACGTAGCCCCATATACCGATCATTGGAATCAAAGTCAGCGCGAAAATGCAGGCGGTCAGCGTGTCGGCAATGTTGACGTTCATCGAATAGACCTGATGTCCCGTGCCCTTGAGGATAGCGTCTACTGCGCTGTCAATATACATAACGGGAACGAGAGGCGCAAGCACGCGGATATATAACGCGGTCTCCTCGTTATTGTATATCAGCATACCGAGCTCGTTGGAGAAAAACAGCATAATTCCCGCCACACCAACCGAAAAGATCAACGATAGCGTCAAAGCGCGATAGGAAACACGCTTCAATCTTTCATTGTTGTTCTGCACACAGCATTCGCTGACCTCGGGGATAAGAAGACCTGCAAAAGCCGAAACGAAAGCAGATGGAAAGAGAACAACGGGCAGGGCCATTCCGTGAAGCGCGCCGTATGAGGAAAGCGCCGCCGCCCAGCTTTGTCCGCTTGCTTTAAGACCTTTGGGAATAAGGGCATGCTGAAACATACTTAGAGCCGACCGTATACACGCGCTGAATGTCACGGGCAGAGTTATTCCCAAAAGCTTTTTCGTTAATCCCTCGCCCTCAATACTCGCGCTCGGTGAAGCCTTGCCGAGATTTTTAAGATCTGCCCGATAAAGCAGATAAGTAATAGCCAAGGATATAAATTCCGCAAGCGTGCCGCCGAGAACAAGCGCGATACAAGCCTCCTCCGTGCCCTTGTCGACAAGTAACGTGAGCAAAACTACCGTTATTGCGATCTTGCAAAGCTGAACGACTATCTGAAACGCGGCATTGACCTTGACCCTGCGAACCGCGGTAAAATAACCCGAAAGACAGGAGCATATAGCGACGGGTATGAGCGAGATCGACAGTATCCTCAGCGGTGTGACCGCACGGACATCACCAAGCAGAAACTCGGCTATTAAATGAGCCCCGAAAAAGAGCAAAAGCGTCGCTATAGCTCCCGTGACCGTGCAGCAGATAAGTGCGCGCAGTGCCGACCGCTTGGCAAGTGCAGGATCGCCAAGACCGAGAGCGTCGGAAACCAGCCTCGTCGTTCCGAGATTTATCCCCGCCGCTGCAAGAGTTATAGAAAAGCCGTAAACGCTTCCAAGCAGGGAATAAAGACCCATCGCCTCGCTTCCCGCGCGATTTGAAACGTAAACGTTGAATATTACTGCAACACCGCGCATAATAAGCGCCGTCAGAGTCAGAGAAATAGCGTTAAGAAAAAATTTTCGTGTTTTTGAAGCCATCAGGCAAGCGCCTCCCAAGATTAGCTTGTACTGTTCTATAACTATGAATAATGTCAAGCTTTTATGCAGCAACGAAGTCAAAAAAGGCTTTTGCACAAGAGCAAAAGCCTTTTTGTTTAATAATTATTCACTTCTGAGCGCCACAACGGGATCCTTCTTTGCCGCCGAGCGAGAGGGAATTATACCCGCGATAAGTGTCAGTATCATGCTGATCAACACGAGGATCAAAGCGCCCTGCCAAGGCAGAATAGCGCGGATGTTGTCAAGTCCCGTGAAGTACTGAACGATAGCCGATATCGGAATACAAAGCAGAACCGTCGTCAATATTCCAATAGCGCCCGCCGCGAGACCGATAATAAGCGTCTCCGCATTGAACACTCTCGAAACGTCCTTCTTGGAAGCACCGATAGCACGAAGAATACCGATCTCCTTGGTACGCTCAAGCACCGAGATGTTTGTAATAATACCAATCATTATCGAGGAAACCACGAGTGAGATCGAAACGAACGCGATAAGCACGTAAGAGATAGCATTGATAATAATGGTAACTGAAGACATAAGAGATCCGACAAGGTCGGTGTATTGAAGCTCATCGGGCGCCTTTCCTTCGGGCTTTACTCCGTGCTCCTTCTCATATTCCTCAACGTACTTCTCATTTGCTTCAGTGTTGTAGTCGCTGATGAACTTCTCGATCGCCTCTTTCGACTCAAAATCCTTTGCATAGAAGTTGATAGAAGCGGGAGAAGCCTTTTTGGCATCGTCAAGCGTATCAAGCACGCTGTCGTAGGTCGCATCGATCTGAGGAGCCATAGTGTAAAGCTGCTCCTCAAGCTGAATGAACGCGGGATCGTCCTCGGTGAGCGTGGAGAGCAGAGTAACGAATATCTCCTCGTTGACCGTCATCGCCTTGATGCTTTCGGTCAGCTGCTCGTAGATCACGTTCATAGCGTCCTCACCTGCCATCTGGATAAGACCGGGAGTAGGGGAAGGCATCTGCTCACTTGGAGGAATGCCCATAAGCGCGCCGAGTACCTGAGTCTGTACGTCAAGCACGGGAAGCAGTCTGACGAAATTGTTAGCTCTGATATCAATACCGCCCGTAGTAGCGGAAAGAAGAAGACAGAGGTTGTCTATGGTATCTTTATTATTGGGATCAGCCTGCGCCGCACCGAGCACCGCGCTGAATATCTGCGCTTGATTTTCCGCAGGAAGCAGCATAAACATACCGATGAAGGATTCGGTATCGGTAACCTGTATTCTGTCGGAGAAATCGGGGTTGCTGAGTATCTGCTGGGTCATATAAGCGTAGAACATATCCATAGTCGCATCATCGATCTTGCTGACAAGCTCGTGGATCGTCTCGGGAGTGTATTTGGTTCTTTCAAAGGGAAGACCCGTCAAAACGTTGACCTCGGGAGTTTCCTTCTGCTGATTTATGACCCCACTTGTTTCATTTTGCTTGAGAATATAGTCGGTAAGATCCTTGGTATAACCCACCGCACCCGATATCGAGGTGGCAGCAGCGCTTTCTTTAGGACGGATTATACCCGATATCTTTATCTCAATACCGTTTTCGGTAACGAAATTTTTCTGATCGAATGAAAATCCTTCTCTCAGGTCATTCCAAACGGGATATTCAACACCGTCAACGGTGTAGACCTTGCCACTCTCATCGAAGAACTCCGACGTTGTGAGCAGCATAAATCTCATATTGAGAATATCCTCGTAGGTGTAAGGGGGAAGGTCCTTGGGCTCATACTTGCCGCCCATAAGGTCTTCCATTTCCTTGTCGATCTCGTTGGGATCAAGAATTCCAAGCATATAAAGCGTCATCTTGCTTATCTGGTTGTTGGAATTTACCACGAGCACTACCTCGTTGAATTCCTTGGGCCAATTACCCGCGATAACGTCGTATTGCTGATCGAGCAGAGTTTGGTTGTCTATCATTTCGGAGAAAACGTTCATTCCTCCCATGCTTCCGCCCATCTCCATAAGCTCGCTCATTCCCGAGAAAGCCTCTCCCATGTGCTCGAAAACGGTTTCCATGCCGACCTTTCTTGTATCTGCAACCACGGGATCCCCGTTATCATCAAGAATTATCTTTCCGTTTTCATCGGTTTCGTAGACAATGCTGAACACCTGAAGCTCGTAGTCGTAGGTGTACTGAATATCGCTGACGTAGTCCTTGATATAGTCGTAATTTTCATCAAGATGAACCTTGAACGCCTCAAGATTGTTCTCAACCGTGCTCGTCATAGCCGACATCATCGTGCCGAGCGAGTCATCAACGTAGATCTTGCCCGAATCTCTGTAATCCTCCGTATTGGAAACGCTTGTCATAGCAGAGAGCATCGCGGACATATCCTGTGTCTGCTTCTGAATGGTAAGAGGATAGGTCGAAAGCGTGTCCTCCTGAACCTGAGCAATAAAAGCGTTAATACCCGTCGAGAGAGCAAGGATCAGCGCAATACCGATGATACCGATACTGCCCGCAAAGCTCGTCATAATAGTACGGCCCTTTTTGGTTGCGAGATTGTTGAGGGAAAGCGAAAGAGCGGTGAAGAAGGACATCGAGGTCTGTTTTTTCTTGCCCTTGCTGTTTTTCTTTATCTCTCTTGCCTTTTTGGTAAGTCCTACGTCCTCGGCAGCCATGTCGGAAGCGACCGAAACGTAAGGATCGGAGTCGTCGGTAACAAGACCGTCAAGCACCTTGATTATTCTCGAAGAATAGGTCTGTGCAAGCTCGGGATTGTGCGTGACCATAACTATCAGCTTATCCTTGGAGATGTCCTTGAGTATCTCCATGATCTGAACGCTGGTCGTGGTATCAAGTGCACCTGTGGGCTCGTCTGCGAGCAGAATATCGGGATCGTTAACGAGCGCACGCGCGATAGCAACTCTCTGCATCTGACCGCCGGACATCTGTGAGGGACGCTTTTTGAGCTGATCTCCAAGACCGACCTTTTCAAGCGCCTCGATAGCTCTGCGACGGCGTTCTGCCTTGGAAACGCCCGAAAGCGTGAGCGCGAGCTCGACGTTAGCAAGAACGGACTGATGGGGAATAAGATTATAGCTCTGGAAAACGAAGCCTACAGAGTGATTTCTGTAAGTATCCCAATCTCTGTCCTTAAAATCCTTTGTCGATCTTCCGTTGATGATAAGATCGCCGTCAGTATATCTGTCAAGACCGCCTATGATATTAAGCAGCGTAGTTTTTCCGCAGCCCGAGGGACCGAGAATGGAAACGAATTCATTCTCACGAAATTCAATATCGATGCCCTTGAGCGCCTTTACCGTTGAATCACCCGAAACGTAGTCCTTGGTGATCCCTTTCAATTTCAGCATTGGCAAACCTCCTATGATAAGTTCACATAAAAATACATCCTGTATTCTAACACAATAATGTTAAGTAATTGTTAATGTTATGCTTTTCTATTGCTGATTTATATGATTTTTTTAAGATTTTTTCGTGATTATTTCGTGTAAACGCAAAGAAATTGCAATTTTCGCTTTGCCTCTTGCAATTAAAGACAAAAGATGATATAATTATGAGGATAAACAAGATATGGGAGCAATCAATGAAACTCGTTTTAAAATATCTGAAAAAATATAAGCTCGAGTGCGTTATGGCACCGCTTTTCAAACTGCTTGAGGCGTGCTTTGACCTTTTCGTGCCTATCGTCGTAAAGATGATAATGGACGTGGGAATTAAAAATAACGATACGAGCTACATAGTGTCGGGGTGCCTTGTGCTCGTCGCGCTCGGAGTTATAGGCCTTACCTGCACGATAATCGCGCAATATTTTGCCGCAAAGGCGGCGGTCGGCACCTCTACGGGACTCCGACACGATCTTTTCGGTCACATACAGGGGCTTTCCTACTCGAATTCGGACAAGCTCGGCAGGTCCTCGCTTATCACGAGAATGACAAGCGACATAAATCAGGTGCAGTCGGGCGTAAATATGGCGCTGAGACTCTTCCTCCGCTCTCCGATAATCGTTTTCGGTGCGATGATAATGGCGTTTGTCATCGATAAGAGCAATAGGGTCGCTCCGATATTCGCAATCGTTATTCCTGCGCTTGCAGTAGTTGTATTCAGCATTATACTTGCGGGCATACCGCTTTATAAGAGGGTGCAGAGCAGACTTGATAAGGTCACCTCGCTCACAAGAGAAAACCTCGGTGGCGTGCGCGTGATCCGTGCTTTTAATAAGGAAGAAAGCGAGATTGAAGCCTTCAGTGAGGCAAATCACGAGCATACGTCCGTACAGAACTTCGTCGGCAAGATCACTGCGCTGATGAATCCGATGACCTACGTGATCATCAACCTTGGCATAATTGCCGTCGTTTATTTCTCGTCGACCGAGATCAACTCGGGAAATATGAGCCAGGGCGACCTCTTTGCAATGTATAACTATATGTCGCAAATACTCGTTGAGCTTGTAAAGCTTGCGAATACCATCGTCCTGATAACAAAGGCGACCGCCTGCGCTCACAGAATAGAGTCGGTGCTCGAAACACCCACCGGAATGAAGGTAGAGAAGAGCACGACCGAGAATAAGACCGACAACAGCGTTGCGGTCGAATTCAAAAACGTCGCCCTCAATTATAGCGGCGAGGGTGAAAACACGCTTGAAAACATCAGCTTTACTGTAAAGCGCGGCGAGACCGTCGGTATCATCGGCGGTACGGGCTCGGGCAAGACCTCTCTTGTCAATATGATCCCACGCTTCTACGATGCGAGCGAGGGAGACGTTCTCGTCTTTGGCAAAAACGTCAAGGAATATGAGCTCGAGGAGCTCAGAGAAAGCGTCTCGGTAGTGCCTCAGAAGGCGGTTCTTTTTAAGGGCACTATCCGCTCGAATCTCTTGTGGGGAAATGAAAATGCAAACGATGACGACCTCAATTACGCGCTCGAGGTAGCGCAGGCATCAGACTTCGTTGCCGAAAAGGACGGCAAGCTTGATGCCGAGGTATCGCAGTTCGGCAGAAACTTCTCAGGCGGTCAGCGCCAGAGACTTACGATCGCACGCGCGATAGTTAAAAACGCACCTATCCTCATCTTCGACGATAGTGCCTCCGCGCTCGACTTCGCAACCGAGGCAAGACTTCGCCAAGCCCTTAAGGGACTCAAAAACGATCCCACAGTCTTCATAATCTCTCAAAGAACCTCGTCTATAAGCCACGCCGATAAAATAATAGTGCTCGACGACGGCGCAATGGTCGGCATCGGCAAGCACGAGGAGCTTCTCTCGACCTGCTCGGTTTATAAGGAGATCTACGATTCGCAGTTCAAGGGAGGGGAAGAATAATGGCTACCATTAAAAGAAAAAAAGCCTCCGCAAGCAATAAAAAGGCAGCTATGCCGAACGGCGCTACCTATAAGGAAACCGGCAAAAAGGTGCTCAGATACCTGAAAAATTACAAAGCGCTGTTCTCCTTGTCGCTGATACTCGCGATCGTGATAGTCGCGCTTACGCTTTACGTTCCCGTGCTCGTCGGAGAGGCTATCGACCTCGCGATCGGCAAAGGAAATGTAGATTTTGATGGTATCTATAAGATCCTTCTGAAAATAGGCATCGTTGCAGGTGCTACTGCTCTGCTTCAGTGGCTTATGAACGTCTGCAATAACCGTATCACCTTCGGTATCGTCCGCAGACTCCGCAGAGATGCCTTCAATAAGATCCAAGAGCTTCCGCTCTCGTACGTTGACAGTCACCCCGTCGGTGACACGGTCAGCCGGGTCATTTCGGATGCCGATCAGTTCTCGGACGGCTTGCTTATGGGCTTCTCCCAGCTTTTCACGGGAGTTCTGACCATCCTCGGCACGATAGCGTTTATGGTGTCGATCAATATCAGTATAACGCTCGTCGTTATACTCGTGACACCCTTATCGCTTTTCGTCGCGGCGTTTATCGCGAAAAATACCCACTCCCTGTTTGCCAAGCAGTCAAAGACAAGAGCAGAGCAGACCGCCCTCATCGACGAAATGATAGGCGAGCAAAAGGTTGTAGCGGCATTCTCACACGAGGATGAAGCACTTGCGCAGTTTGACGAGATAAACGAAAGACTCGCAAAATGCTCGCTCAAGGCGGTTTTCTATTCCTCGTTGACCAACCCCTGTACAAGATTCGTCAATAACCTTGTCTACGCGGGCGTTGCGCTCGTCGGCGCGCTTATCTGTGTGTCGGGCGGCGGCGACTTTATAACAGGACTTCCGCTCACCGTGGGAAGTCTCACCAGCCTGCTCAGCTATGCAAATCAGTACACCAAGCCCTTTAACGAGATCTCGGGCGTAATAACCGAGCTTCAAAACGCGATCGTTTGCGCAGCAAGAGTTTTTGAGCTTATCGACGCCGAGCCGCAGATCCCCGAGGCAGAAAACGCTTATGATCTTGAGGATACCGAGGTCGACGGACGTGTCCATATCGAAAACGTTGAGTTTTCCTACACCCCCGACCGCGAGCTTATAAAGGACTTCAATCTCTCAATCGAAAACGGTCAACGCGTCGCTATAGTCGGACCTACAGGCTGCGGAAAGACCACTGTTATCAATCTGCTTATGCGTTTCTATGACGTAAACAGCGGCAAAATAGAGGTAAGCGGACACGATATCCGAGACCTCACCCGCTCGTCGTTGCGCCGCGCCTACGGAATGGTGCTTCAGGAGACCTGGCTCAAATCGGGAACTATACGCGAAAATATCGCTATGGGCAAGCCCGACGCTACCGATGAGGAGATAAAGGCAGCCGCAAAGGAGGCGCACGCGCATAGCTTCATCCGTCAGCTTCCCAAGGGATATGATACCGTGATCGGAGAGGACGGCGGTGCGCTCTCGCAGGGACAAAAGCAGCTGCTCTGCATCGCGCGGGTTCTGCTTTGCCTGCCGCCCATGCTCATACTCGACGAAGCAACCTCGTCGATCGATACCCGAACCGAAATGAAGATCCAGGACGCCTTCGCAAAGATGATGAAGGGAAGAACCTCGTTTGTAGTTGCCCACCGCCTCTCAACGATCAAGGAGGCAGACGTCATACTCGTTATGAACAACGGAAAGATAATAGAGAAGGGCAACCATGCAAAGCTTCTCAAGGCAGACGGATTCTATGCAAAGCTCTGGAACAGTCAGTTTGAAAATTGACGGTTTGATAAGCTCCAAAACAATAACGGCATAACGCATTTTGCGTTATGCCGTTATTGTTTTAAATAATCGTCTGTATCCTTATGAAAAGAATTTATGTGTCAATCCTCTTGGGAAAACATACCTAATTGCTGTGAATCCTTGCTTGGAGTGACCTTTGGCTTGATGCCGAGATGCTCGTAAGCAAGTCTTGTTACGCAGCGCCCGCGGGGAGTACGACTAAGATAACCGATCTGCATAAGGAAGGGCTCGTAAACGTCCTCAAGAGTCACCGCCTCCTCGCCGATCGTCGCGGCGAGAGTGTCAAGACCGACGGGACCGCCGTCGTAGAATTTTATTATCGCCTCAAGCATTCTCTTGTCGGTGCTGTCAAGACCGAGCTCGTCGATCTCGAGCTTGTCGAGCGCAAATTGTGCGATCTCGTTGTCTATCTCGCTCTTGCCCTTGACCTGCGCGAAATCGCGGACTCTCTTGAGCAATCTGTTGGCAATACGGGGAGTGCCGCGCGAGCGGGAAGCGATCTCGTAAGCGCCCTGCTCGGTAATGTCTATGCCGAGAATGCCTGCGCTTCGCGTAACGATCGTTGCAAGCTGCTCGGGTGTGTAAAGATCAAGCTTAAGCACTACTCCAAAACGGTCACGCAAGGGAGTTGTAAGCTGACCTGCGCGAGTGGTCGCGCCGATAAGTGTGAATTTTGGCAGATCGATTCGTATACTGCGCGCCGAGGGGCCCTTACCGATAATAATATCAAGCGCAAAGTCCTCCATCGCGGGATAAAGTATCTCCTCGACCTGACGTGAAAGACGGTGGATCTCGTCGATAAAGAGCACGTCTCCCTCGTTTAGATTTGTGAGAAGCGCCGCAAGGTCGCCCTGCTTTTCGATAGCAGGACCCGAGGTAACTCGGATATTTACACCCATCTCCGTCGCAATAATGTTGGAAAGCGTGGTCTTACCAAGTCCGGGAGGTCCGTATAGCAAAACGTGATCGAGAGATTCTCCGCGCAGCTTCGCCGCATCTATATATACCTTCAGATTTTCCTTCACCTTATCCTGACCGATGTAATCGTCAAGCGTTTTGGGTCGCAGGGAAACGTCAACGTCGGCATCCTCTGCGGAAAAAGAGGTCGAAACTATTCGGTTTTCAAAATCAAATTCTTCTTCGTGCATTTGAAAGCTCCTTTCCCGAGAGATTATTTCATAAGCAGCTTAAGAGCCTTTTTGATGATCTCCTCAAGCTCCAAAGTCTGTGTATCAATGCTTTTAAGCACGTTAAGCGCCTCGCTTCTCGAGTAACCGAGAACGAGCAGGGCATCCTGCGCCTCGGAAAGCTTGCCTGAATTGGTCTTGACGGAGGAAGCACTCTCAATGCTCGAGCTTGCCACCTCGTTAAGATCGGTCTCCTTAAGCAGCTTGTCCTTGAGCTCAAGAATGATCCTCGCCGCCGTTTTCGGACCGATGCCGTTTGCCTTGGAAATGGTTTTTCTATCCTCGGTGCACACCGCAAGCGCAAACTTTTCGGGAGTAAGCAGAGAAAGAATGGATATAGCCGCCTTAGGACCTACGCCCGAGACCGACAAAAGCATCTTGAACGACGAAAGCTCAGTCTCGCTTGCAAAACCGAAAAGCTCAATACCGTCCTCGCGTACCGCCATATAAGTGAAGAGCTTGGCAGAGGGGGCATCGACCGTGTGGCGTGGGGGAAGAGAATTATAAGTGTTTTCGCTGATTGTCAGCTTGTATCCGACCCCACCCGCGTCAATGACCGCGGTATTGGGGTTGGCATAAGCAAGCTTACCCGAAATATAATAAAACATAAAGATTTCCTTGAAATGAATTTATTTTCTGTTATTCTTGGTTCCCTTATCAGAAGCTTTAGCTTCAATAGCTTTGTTTTTAGCCTCAACGTCCTGAGGGTCTTCAACAACGAAGATCGCCTTTACAAGCTTGAGCTTTTTGAGCTTTTTCTCAAATACGATAATCAGAACGAAGCCAGCTATACCGACGAGAGTCAGCGCGATACCAAAAACGAATGCGGAGGAACGGTAAACGAATCTTACGGTGTGATCACCGGAATCGTCTATTTTGAAGGCGATAAGCGAATCCAAAACCTCAAAGGTCTCAACCTTCTCGCCGTCAACGTATACCTGCCAGCCCTTATCGTAGGGAATGGTGGTCATAACGATCTGGTCGTCGTTAGCAGTCTTTATCGTTCCGCTGATATCGTCCTCTTTGTAGTTGTCGTTAATAACGAGCTGATTTTCCTGAATACGCCCGAACACGTCGGCAAGCGTCTCGGTATCAACGTAATAGATAAAGGAATCATCAAGCTTGGTATAGAATTCTTTTTTATCGCTAGTTATGGTAACGGTAAGAGAGTATTCGGTTCCGTAGATAGCGCCAAGCTCAACGATCCTGTCATCACATTTGTCAAGCGAGGTCGTGTTGTCGAGTATGGGAGCCGTAGAGGAGGATACCTTGATAGTACGGGAATAGTAAGAGGGGAAGTACAAATAAAGCATCGTATTCTCGGGAACAGTGTAAGAATAAGTCACGGTGGGCTTATCGGTGCTTCCTAAATATTTGTTGTGTTTTGAGCTTACCGAAGCGGTACAACCTGAGGTAACGGGCTCTCCGTTTTGTACTGCGGCCTTGAATACCTCTACCTCTTCACCGAGGATCGCGCTGAGGATAGCGTTAACTCTCGTAAAGGGGGAGGTGTATCCTTCGGGGTTGTTAAGCTCCTCGTATTTGTCGCTCTTTTCCGAAAGATAGGAGTTTTCCTCCTTCATATTCACTTCAAGGATAGCGTCGGTAGTTGCGAACGCAAGCGAAAGAGCGTAGGGATTGTAGTAAACGAAGAAATCGTTACTGGAATAGAATTTGGACTTTCCGCCTGTGTATTTTGTGCCTGCGGTAGTAGACTCTATAAGCTCATCGACCGTAATTCCGAGGTGATCAGCATAATCCTCACCCGAGAAAAGCGGACCGCCGTAAACGGAGGAGTAATCCCTGTCGGAAATTATATATTTAAGTCCGAGAAGAGAATCCGTAACTGCGGTTCCTCCTTGATATTTAGACAGATTGGATTTTGAATAGTATCCAAGACGGTGAAGTAGATTGATCGTGCTCTTGTTAAGCGTAGACGAGGAGTTGGAAAGACCTTTCAAACCAAGAGCCATGTTGTCGTTTGTCTTTCTGTAATAGGTCTTTTCACAACGATAGAAGGAATCGTCGTATTTATCAATCGTGTTCGCTATCGGCCTCATCATCTCATTGTAATCATTGTACGAGGAGTATGAGGTGTAGGTAACGTCGCTATCGAAATCGTTGATGTTTGAAAGACCGCTGAAGAAGAGCTCGCCGCAGACAACACAAAGTAGCACCGCCGCTACGAGATCCTTGTTCTTTTCCTTTGACATCAAGGAAATTAGAGAAAGATACAGAACGAGGCAAACGATCGTCAATATCACGGTAGCAAACGGATGGATCGAGAATTTTCCATCCTTCGGACCGTAGGTCAAGGCCTCAAGCTTTTTAATGAATTGTTCTTCAAAGTTCTGCAGAACGACCACGTACAAGAAAATGACCGTTGCCACCGCCGCCACGCGTTCAGCGCGTATAGATTTTATATGCTCGAACGCTCTGAAGGCAAGGAATATCACGAAGAAGCAGAACATAAAGCTAAATCTCGCGTTGAGCCACTGGGGCTTTTGGAAGCCGTGCCAGACGAGATCAAGCGTGCTTATCATAAAGCTGAATACGAAAACGAGAATGAGTGCCCCGCTTGCTATCTTTTCACGCGAAGTGAATTTTCTTGAGCAGAAGAACAAGGGAGCGAGAATAACCGTAAGCAGACCGCAGTAAACGAAGGGAAGACCGTCGATTCGTACGGTGTCATAGGACGATGGGAGAAGCTTGAACAAAATATCGTAGAAATCGAATTTAAGCTTTATATCCCAAGAAGGATCGGTAAACGAGGTCTTACCAAACTGAAGAGAATAATAAGCCGCCAAAACTATCACTGCGGCAATACATATAGCGATCGCAGAGAAAAATCCGACTCTCAAGATGGATTTCAAGAAGTGCTGGTTCTCGTTGCGGGGGTTGTTTACGTTATTGTCCTTGTAAGCGGACATGAAGAAGAAGTAATAAATTAATACGAATATACACACCATATATCCGATATAGAAGTTACTTGCAAGGGTAAGCGCAAGGAAAATAACGAAGACCTTATATTTTCCGTATTTTATCAGCTGCTCAAGTCCGTAAGTGACCAAAGGCAACCACATTACAGCATCTATCCACATAGTGTTGTTCTGATGGACGACACAATAGGCAGACAAAGCGTACATTATCGAGAACGTGATGACCGTAAGCTTATTTTTATTGACCGAATGCTTGTGAAGATAGAAGGCCATAGTTCCGCCGCATATCGCCGCCTTTATCATAAACATCACGAGCAAAAATTCCTGGGTCTTGTCCGCAGGGAAAAGCAGAATGAGATATGAAAGAGGACTTGCTATATAATAAGCGTATATGCCGAGAAATTCTCCACCTAGCTGTCGCGACCATGAATACAAAAGACTTCCACCCTCAAGAACGGAGCTTCTTAGCTGCTCAAAGAAATAAACGTACTGACCGTTCAGGTCAAGCACCAGAACGGTGTCGTTGCCGAAGGGATAGATCCCACGCGCAAAGTATATCAGGAAGAATATTACGGCAGGAATAAACGCCGCCAAACAAATATAACCGTACTCTTTTTTAATAGCGGATACTTTTTGCTTGAAGGTCAAATTTTCTCCGCTTAAAGCCGCGCCGTCGGGAATAAGAGCAGCGGACTGCTTTACAGCTTGGCGTTTTGAATTAGTTTGAGTATTTTTCATTTTTGAAGCCCTTTCTTTTTCGGCTTTGAGATATTAAAAGCTTATTTTAGAAATTTTTTGATTGCTTTTTCAAGTTTTATTCGGTCAAGCGTCAAGTCGCGCCCACAATTCTGGCAAACTATCCTCACATCGCTCCCGACGCGAAGGACCTTGAAGATGCTCTCTCCGCAAGGGTGCGGCTTTTTGAGTTCGAGTATGTCTCCGACTTGTATTTTTATGATTTGCATATACAGTTACCTATGAAGTTCAAAATTTACACCATTTAACATTATAACATACAAACACGGAAAAGTAAACCGAATTTATCAAAATTTTCTATTAATTCATAAATTTTAGTAAAAAGGGTTTGACACACAAGTGGATATGTGATATAATAATATGAATTATGATAATGGGTTAGTGTTGCCTTTAAACACCTTGGCGCATAAATCGTCGATGACCAAAAGAAACGGAGAAGCAATGATAATACTTGGAATTGACCCGGGATATGCAATAGTCGGTTGGGGAGTAATTGAATATTCTGGCTCAAAGTTTAAAACGCTTGGCTACGGCTCGATACAGACCCCCGCGGGCATGCCTATGATAGAACGACTCGAGCGTATTCACCTCGGAATGAACGAGATCATAGATAAATATAAGCCCGAGCAAATGGCGGTTGAGGAGCTTTTTTTCAACACGAACTCAAAGACCGCAATCGTTGTAGCGGAGGCAAGAGGCATAATATTGCTCTCGGCAAGACTAAAGGGCGTTGAAATAGCCGAATATACGCCCCTGCAGGTCAAACAGGCGGTCGTAGGATACGGAAGAGCCGAAAAAAAGCAGGTAATTACAATGGTAACCTCGTTTTTGAACCTGCCCGCACCCCCCAAGCCCGACGACACGGCAGATGCGCTCGCGATAGCCGTGTGCCACGCGCATAGCGGCGCTTCAAAGCTCGCGCAGTATTACAACAAATAAAAAATCAGAGAAAAAACGGAGAGAAAATATGTGGTGCAGTGATAAATGGCAGGATTACGAATTACTCGACGCATCTGACGGCGAACGTCTCGAGCGTTGGGGAAAATATATACTCGTCCGCCCCGATCCCCAGATAATCTGGAAGGGCGCGGCAAGACATCACGCCTGGAAGCAGGCAGACGGAGTTTACCGCCGTTCAAGCAGCGGTGGCGGCGGCTGGGTAAAGCACAAAATGCCTGAAACCTGGGATATTTCCTACGGAGACCTTAAATTCCGCTTAAAGCCTATGGGCTTTAAACACACGGGACTCTTTCCCGAGCAGGCGACCAACTGGGATTGGTTCTCGTCCCTCATAAAGAACGCCAACCGATCTATCAAGGTCCTCAATCTGTTCGCGTATACGGGCGGCGCAACCGTTGCGGCAGCAAAAGCCGGTGCGGCTGTCGTACACGTTGACGCGTCAAAGGGAATGGTCGCTATGGCAAAGGAAAACGCGGCGCTTTCGGGACTCGAAAACGCTCCCATCCGCTATATAGTCGACGATTGCAAGAAATTCATCGAGCGTGAGATCCGTCGCGGCAACAAATACGACGGAATCATTATGGACCCCCCCTCGTATGGCAGAGGCCCCAACGGAGAGGTCTGGAAGCTCGAGGACAACATAGACGAGCTCATCGGACTTGCCTCGCAGGTCCTCTCGCGCGAGCCGCTTTTCTTCCTCATAAATTCCTACACAACGGGACTTTCCCCCCTTACGATGAGCTACATCCTCGACTTGAAGGTGAGATCGGTCTACGGCGGCAAGGTCGAGTCAGGCGAGATCGGACTTCGCGTATCTCAAACCGGCTCGGTGCTTCCTTGCGGAGCAAGTACACGCTGGACAAGCGCTAAATAAAATCGCACAAAATATTATTTCAGAAGGAAAAAACGATGTCTTATATCAAGATAAGAAATCTCAAATACTCATACAAGGACGACAACGACGAGCCGATCCCCGTGCTGCGAGGCGTGTCTCTTGACATAGAGAAGGGCGAGTACGTCGCAATTCTCGGACATAACGGCTCGGGAAAATCAACCCTTGCAAAGCTCTTGAATCTCGTAATCGAGGATTACGATTTCTTCGAGGGAAGCATAGAGGTCGACGGCGTGGATATCACGTCCGAGGATATGACCGAGGACGATATATACGACCTGCGTAAAAAGATCGGAATGGTCTTCCAGAATCCCGACAACCAGCTTGTCGCAACTATAGTCGAGGAGGATGTCGCGTTTGGTCCCGAAAATCTCGGCGTACCGCGCGCGGAAATAAGACAGAGAGTCGATTATGCGCTGAAAACCGTCGGTATGACCGAGTTTGCTCACCACGAGCCGCACAGACTGTCGGGCGGTCAAAAGCAAAGGATAGCAATAGCGGGAGTCATCGCTATGAAGCCCGACTGCATGATCTTCGACGAGTCAACCGCGATGCTTGACCCTATGGGCAGAAAAGACGTAGTCGATACGATCGAAAAGCTCAACAAGGAAGAGGGCAAGACCGTCATAACGATTACGCACTATATGGACGAGGCTGTCAGAGCCGACCGAGTGATCGTCATCAACGACGGCAAGATCATTCTCGACGGCGCACCGTCCAAGATATTTGCGCAGGCAGAGATATTGCGTAGTGCGGGACTTGATCTCCCGCAGTGTGCAGACCTGCTTTTGCGATTGAGAGAAAAGGGAATCAAGCTTGAGGGAGAGATAAACACCCCCGAGCAGTGCGCACAAACAATAGCGCAGGCACTTAACCGATAAATTTGGAGTAGGTAATGTCAAAATTAACAGTTGAAAACGTTTCGTTTGTCTATAGCGCAGGTACACCCTTTGAGGTCAGAGCGCTTGATGGCGTAAGCGTAAATATAGAATCAAATCGCATAACGGGCATCATAGGACACACAGGCTCGGGTAAATCGACCCTCGTTCAGATGTTCAACGGACTTATCCGTCCGACAGAGGGCAGGATTCTGCTTGACGGCGAGGATATCTGGGCAGATGCCAAGAAGATCTCCGCGATCCGTTACAGAGTCGGTCTTGTTATGCAGTATCCCGAATATCAGCTCTTTGAGGAGACAGTTGAGGCAGATATCGCATACGGCCCCAAAAATATGGGGCTTGACGAAGCCGAGATCGCCAGAAGAGTGATTGAATCGGCAAAATTCGTCGGACTCGATGAGGAAAGCCTCAAAAAATCTCCCTTCGACCTCTCGGGCGGTCAGAAGCGCCGCGCGGCAATAGCGGGTATTATGGCAATGCGCCCCGAGGTGCTCGTGCTTGACGAGCCCTCCGCAGGACTTGACCCCGCGGGAAAAAAGTCGATATTTGAGGGAATAAGAAATTACGCCGAAGCCACGGGTGCGGCGGTCATAATCGTAAGTCACAGTATGGATGATATGGCAAAATATTGCGAGGATATCATCGTAATGTCTCACTCGAAAGTCGCAATGACGGGAAAGAGAAACGAGATCTTTTCAAGAGGAGACGAGCTTGAGGCGATCGGTCTCGGCGTGCCGCAGATGACCTACCTTGTGCGCCTTTTGGCTCAAAAGGGAATAGATCTGCCTCAGAATATATTCACCGTTGAGGATGCCGAAACAGCGATCACGGAGTTGTTCGGAGGTGCGCAATGAAAAGTATAGCCTTCGGACAGTACTATCCGTCCAATTCAATAATGCACAGGCTCGACCCGAGAATGAAGATAATCATGGGAATTCTCTATATCGTGGCATGCTTTCTGTGCAAAAACGTCATCACCTTTGGTCTACTGATGCTCTCCGCACTCCTGCTTATAATCATCAGTAAAATTCCGGTAAAAATAGTAATAAGGTCGATCAAGGCAATAATCTTCATTATGATCTTCACCGCGGTCCTCAATATTTTCTGGACCAAGGGAGAGGACTATGAGCTTTTGGTTTCGTGGCGCTTCATCAATATCTATTCAAGTGGACTCTATAACGCCGCGTTCATCGTTATCAGAATAGTGTCGATGATCATAGGCACGGGAATTTTCCTGACCTACACCACAACACCGATACAGCTAACCGACGGACTTGAGCAGCTACTCTCTCCGCTGAAGGTGTTGAAGGTACCCGTGCACGAATTTGCAATGATGATGACAATAGCGCTCCGCTTTATCCCCACGATAATCGAGGAGACCGAAAAAATAATGGCGGCGCAAAAGGCAAGAGGCGCAGATTTTTCAAACGGCTCGCTCGTAAAGCGTGCTAAAGCGCTTATCCCCGTGCTTATCCCGTTGTTTATATCGTCATTCAGACGCGCGGGAGAGCTTGCGACCGCAATGACCTGTCGTTGCTACAGAGGCGGTAAGGGAAGAACGCGCCTCAACGTTTTACGCTTTTCATTCAAGGATTTTGTTGCACTTTTCTTGGTTATCGCGTTCGGTACAGGAATAGTTTTGTTAAATATCTACGCCCCTGGATATACTATGTAAGGAGATGCTCGGAATGAAAATACTTCTTACACTTTCCTATCTCGGAACGAATTTCAGTGGCTATCAGGTGCAAAAAAACGCAAGAACGGTGCAAGGCGAGCTGAACGCGGCGGCGAGGTCGCTTTTCGGATACGACTGTGACGTTACCGGCTGTAGCCGTACCGACGCGGGCGTTCACGCCAATATGTTCTGTGCCACGGTCACGAAAAAGGGCGAGAGCTTTCTCGAAACTCATATTTCTGCCGACCGTATCCCCGCGGCAATGAATGCTCATCTGCCCACCGATATCGCCGTAGACCGCGCCGAGTGGGTAGACGATGACTTTCACCCGAGATACGACGTAAAATATAAGGAATACGTTTATAAAATAAGTAATCGTCCCACGCGAAATCCCTTTGAAGAGGGCAGAGCCTGGCATATTCCTTATATTATCGACGAAAAAGCGGTAGAAAAAATGAACAGCGCGGCGCAATTTTACGTTGGAAAGCACGATTTTTCAGCATTTATGGCAAGCGGCTCGACCGTTGAATCAACGGTAAGAGAGGTCAACTATGCCGAAGTCAGCAAAAACGGCAATGAAATAATCTTCAAGGTCGCCGCAGACGGATTTCTTTACAATATGGTAAGAATAATGACGGGAACTCTCGTCGCAGTCGCGCAGGGAAAGATCGATCCCGAGGATATTCCGAGCATCATCGAGTCTTGCGACAGACAGCGCGCGGGCATGACCGCCGCAGCGGAAGGACTTTATCTCAACCGCGTAGTATATTGATCAAAAAACAGAAAGGAGGACGGGATATGAAAAAGAAAAAAGATAAAGAAATATCGTTTCTCGGTAAAGTGATTTTATTTTTCCGTTCACACGAAGAAAAGTATCAGATAACTCGTCTTCCTAAAAAAATAGTAAAAAAACAGAAGGCTTTAGCAGGCTACGAGTCTGCCGATGATCCTGTGGAGGCCAAGATATCCTTCGGCTTTGGAATAACAAAGGTGATCGTTATCACAGTCCTTTGTGTTTTCTTGGCAGCGGTGCTTTTGTTCGGAAGCGGCATAATGTCGTACGCAAACGTATATTATATGTTCAAGGACATCTCTTACATAAGCACTTTCAGCGAAACGAGACCCGAAACGCTCAGCTATTCGCAGTCGGTCGGCAATCAGACTTTTGCCTCGTTCAAAAACGGACTTGCAGTTGCAGGCGATAATGAAATAAAGCTCTTTACCTCAACGGGCAGAGTGACTATGACCGCAGGCTCGGACTATACTAATCCCCAAATATGCGCCTCGGATTCTTACGTCCTTATCTACGATCAGGGAAGCAACTCCTTTGCGGTATATAATTCGTTTATTTGCGTTTATTCCGAAACTCTCGATTATCCAATCAGCTCGGCGAGTATGTCGGATAACGGAAGCTTTCTTATCGTGACGAAATCTGCGGAATATCGCTCCGCAGTGCGCATTTATAACAACAAATTCAAGCTTGAGACCGAATATTTAAAAAATGACCTTATAATATCCGCCGAGCTTTCCTCAAACGGCAGATATGCCGCCATAGCGTCACTTGATGCCGAGGGTGGAGAGAGCAAGGTGACTATAAGCGTGCTTGAAACAAAAAAGGGTAGCCTTAAATCATCCACTACCGTAACCGATGTTCTGCCGTACAGGATAGCATTTTTGTCGGGCGACCGAGTAGCTCTCGTTTGCTCGGAAAGTCTTTCGGTATATGACCTTAACGGCAACCGCAAAAACATTTTCGTCTACCCTGACAAGCTTTCGCACATGTCTTACGCAAACGGAGGAATAGCTCTTTTGTTTGACGAAAGCGAAGCCGACGCAAGTGAGCTTTTGGTGGTGTTTGACGATAACGGAGATCTAAAACTGACGATCAAGATAGACGGCAACGTTTCAGACGTAAAAATGAATAAAGATCATATTTACCTGCTTTGCGACGGTAAAATAATCAAGGTGGATTCTACCTTCGGACATACCTCAACGGTTGCTTTTACAGAGGAAGATACGCGCTTGACGTTGCTTTCGGGCGGAGAACTGCTGGCATGTACTCCAAGCCTTGCATATTACGTGAGCTTTGATTGAATCGGCGCGGGTAGAGAATAGGAGATAGTTATGATAATTTTCATTGACGTTTTATTAGTGGCTATCATCGTGTTTTCGACAGCAAGATTTGGAATCAAGGGATTGATCTGCTCAATTCTCGGTATGGGTAAATTTATAATCGCTTTTCTCGTGTCCCTCGCGCTTGGAAGTCCTGTCGGGATCTTGCTTGCAAACGGATTTGTGGGAAATGCGATTTCCGATCACGTTTATAATAAGATCTACGGTTATTTCGACGGTGGAGCGAGCTTAACGGAGTTTTTCGCCAATATCCCCGACGGATTTTTAAAGGTTGTAAAGCTTTTTGGTGCCGACATTGAAGCTCTGGAAGCAAAATTCGGCAGCGCACAGGGAAGCGAAGCGGTCATAAAAGAGATGTCTGACGTTATCTCGGGGCCGATATCCCGCACGCTTTCCGCAATAATCGCTTACGTCGTTATATTTGTGGTAGCGTATATAGTTTTGAGTATAGTTATAAAGGGATTCAGCAAGATAAAGATACCGATAATAACCAAGATAGATAAGCTCCTCGGCATCACGCTCGGACTTGTGCTCGGAGTTTTCGGTGTTGCGTTTATATCTACGGCGATCTATTCGATACTTGAATTTATATCCGCAATAAAAAACAGCGAAGAAATTATGAAGATTTATTCGGATTCGCACGTATTCAAATTCATTTACGATCTGCGGATCTTTGAATTTATAAGAAAATTGATCTGATTGACAAAGGGTGAAATCAAATAATGATACTGTGTTCAAATTGCCACAAGAGAGTGGCTGTAATTTTCGTAACTAAGGTAGAAAACGGAGAGAAGGCATCGCAGGGACTTTGCATCAAATGTGCAAAGGACCTCGGACTTCCTATTGAAAATATGATGGGAGATATCTATAACAAAATGGGTATCTCCCCCGATCAGCTCGAGGATATGGAGGACGAGCTTGCCGAAATGATGCCCGACGGCGAGGACGGCGGTGCTCCCGCAATAGATCTCCCCAAGCTCTTCAAGGATAGCGGACTTGCCGAGATGATGAAGTCTGCGGCTGAAAATCTGCCCAAGAAGGACGAGGGAGGCAATGTAGTTCCCGTAAATCCGAGCAAAAACAAAAAAGAAGCTCCCAAGGGTAACAAGCAGCAGGGAAAGACCTATAAATTCCTCACGACCTACTGTAAAAACCTCACGCAGAGCGCGAGAGAGGGCAAGCTTGACAGGATAGTTGGACGCGACCGTGAGACCGACAGAGTCATTCAGACACTCTGCCGCCGGCAGAAGAATAATCCTTGTCTGATAGGTGAGCCGGGTGTCGGTAAAACCGCGATCGCGGAAGGACTTGCTATCAGAATAGCCGACGGCAACGTGCCCTATAAGCTCAAGGACAAGGAGATATTCCTCGTTGACCTCACCGCGCTCGTCGCGGGCACACAGTTCCGCGGACAGTTCGAGTCGAGAATTCTCGGACTGCTTGCAGAGGTCAAGGAGCACGGCAGAGCCATTCTCGTTATCGACGAGGTTCATAACATCGTCGGCACAGGAGATGCAGAGGGCAGCGTCAACGCGGCTAATATCTTGAAGCCCGCGCTCTCTCGCGGAGAGGTCAGGATCATTGGTGCTACCACGCTCAACGAATACAGAAAATATATCGAAAAGGACTCGGCTCTCGAACGCCGTTTCCAACCCGTAACCGTAAACGAGCCCTCCGTGGCAGAGGCGGTAGAAATGCTCCGCGGAATCAGCCACTATTATGAGGAATTCCATAAAATCAGAATTCCCGAGGGCATACTCAATAAGGCTGTAGTCCTCTCCGAACGCTATATAACCGACAGATATCTTCCCGATAAGGCGATCGACCTTCTCGACGAGGCAGCGTCAAAGCTCTCTCTTTCTTCTGCCGAGCTTAACGAATCGCAGGAGATAAGAGATAGACTTTTGACCCTCAAATCCGACAGAGAGGGCATTGAGGCATATATGACCACGGACGACAAGGAGATCCAAAAAAAATACGAGGAGATCACCAAGATACAGTCCGAGGAAATGCGTCTTTCCAACCGTTTGGACGAGCTGACGGCAGAATGTGAAAAGGTTATTTTGACCGAAGAGCATTTAGCGAACGTAATCGAGCTCTGGACGGGAATTCCCGCAACGTCTATAACCGAAAACGAATACGCGAGAATAGATAGCCTCGCCGACAGACTAAAAAAGAAGCTTGTCGGTCAGGACGTAGCGGTCGATGCAGTAGCGAGAGCTATAAAGAGAAACAGAGCAGGTATCTCCTATAAGAGAAAACCCGTTTCCTTTATTTTCGCAGGACCTACGGGAGTAGGTAAGACCGAGCTTGTAAAAACGCTCGCCGCCGACCTTTTCAACTCTCCCGAAACGCTTATACGGCTTGATATGTCCGAATTTATGGAGAAGCATTCGGTATCGCGCATAATCGGCTCGCCTCCGGGATACGTAGGATATGACGACGCGGGACAGCTCACCGAAAAGATCCGACGCAGACCTTATTCGGTAGTGCTCTTTGACGAGATCGAAAAGGCGCACCCCGACGTTCTCAATATACTTCTGCAAATACTTGACGACGGACGTATTACAGATGCCCACGGAAAGACGGTAAACTTCGAAAACGCGATCATCGTAATGACCACCAACGCAGGCTCCGAAAACCGTAGCGGAGTTGTCGGATTTGCAGCAGATTCGAGATCGCTCGACGCCGACAAGACCGAAAAGGCGCTTTCTACGTTCCTTCGCCCCGAATTTATCAACAGAGTTGACGAAATAATTACCTTCCGCAGCCTCACCGTCGAAGATTTCGGCGAGATCGCAAAAATAATGCTCTCCCAGCTTGCCGACGTGCTCGAGGAAAAGGGAATTGAACTCAAATATAGCGATGATGTTGCTAAAACCGTCGCGCAAGGATCTTTCTCCGAAAAATACGGAGCAAGAAATATGCGCAGATATATACAAAAGAATATTGAAGATAAACTTGCCGAGCAGCTCATATCCGACTATACGGGAAGCTATACGAAGGCGATCCTTTCAACCGAAAACGGCGAGATAACCGCAAAATGCCTGTAAAAATCTTATTTTGACAAAGGAGGAAAGAGAATATGATAAATCCGCATATTCCCGATCTTTCAACGCTTGAAAAAAAGCTGGGAACAAGCCTTTCCGAAGGACTTCCCGCAAGAGAAGCGAGAGTAAGACTTGAAAAAGATAAAAAGCACGAAAATAAATCTCTTTTCGTTGGCCCAAAGCACCCCGCTTGGACGTCGCTTTTGACGTTTGCGGGTTCTCCGTACGCATTGTTACTTTTGATAACTTCAATGTTGACGGCCCTGTTTGGAAGGGCCGTGCTCGGCTGGTCGGTGTTTGCCGTAACGCTTGCGGCGACCGCGTTTGGCGGAATTCTTATAATGAACGCGCAGAAAACCTTTGAATCAATGGGAGAGTATGCCTCCCCTATGGTAAAAGTAAAGCGCGGCGGTAACGTCTTCTATACCGACGGCAGAAATCTTGTCGAGGGCGACGTTATATTATTGAAAAGTGGCGATCTGCTCACTTGTGATGCGCGACTAATAAGAAGCGAAAGCTTGGTAGTCGACGAGCTCGTTGCAAGAAAAGACGGAATCATAAAACGCCGTGTAGACAAGCATTTCGAAGCTGTGTGCGACGAAAATAACTGCATAGCTTCGGACGCGGCAAATATGCTCTATGCGGGAAGCGCGATCATCAGCGGTCAGGCTACGGCACTTGTAGTCGCCACGGGCCAAAACGTCTATCTCCACGAGCGCATCCGCAACGGAGAGCTTGGCGGTAAGGATTCCGAGCCTACGGGAGCCAAAACTATCAAGCCGACGCTCTATAAGATATCGTTTCTTTGTGCCTCGGGTCTGCTTATCCTCTCCCTTATCGGACTAATGACCCTGCACGGCAAGGAAATATTCGTTTGTAATTTCACCATGCTGCTCTCGGCAATTTTCCTTGTCACAACTGAGCTTTTGAGCGGCGGTGCAAGATACGTATTCTCATCGTACGTAAAGAGACTTGCACAGAAAAAACGCGATAAATATAAAAATGCCTCGCGTGCATCTATCCGAAGCGTTAAAGCCTTGGATACGCTCGCTACAGTCTCCGATCTTGTTTTCGTTGGCTCGGCAGGACTTTGCGGTGGAAGCTTCTCGCTTTCTGCAACCTATACGGCAAACGGAGTGATTGAAAATCTCAATACGACAACAACTGAAGGCTCGAGAATACTTTACCTCATACATACCTATGTAAAAGCGCAAAGGGAAGGCGGGATCGAGAACGATCTGAGTGCCGACGGTTGTCTTGACTCGCTTTATACTCATCTCCGCACGAGCAAATTCGATATAAGCGGCGCATCATTGGCGATAAAATCACTTTATTTCGCAAAAGACGCTAAAAATGGCTTTGAATATGCCTGCGCCGAGACCGATAACGAAATATTCAGAACCTCACTTATTACAGATCCCAAGATACTCAATCTTTGCGACCTTATCCGAGAGGGAGGGAACGTGAGAACAATCAGCTCCCGTGATATATACGAAATCAAGGAATTCACTCAAGCCGCCGCAGAAAATGGACTCAGATGTCTTTATTGCATCTCCGAAAAGGACAGAAACACGGTGCTTGAGGGCGTTGTAACTCTTTATCAGCCCGAGGATAAGGCACTTGCCTCTACTGTAGCTGAAATGAAAAGATTCGGCATAAAGACCACCGTTTTGCTTTCAGTCGAAAACGATATCAACTCAAATCTCGTATCGAGCTGCGTCGAAAAAGGTGTTTTGTCGGGCAATACAGCATTTGCGTATGAATTCAAGAAAAACGGCAGGAGTGTGGTCGACGGACTCGGCAGATACGATGCTTACGTTGGCTTCAGCGTGCCCGAGTATTCGGAGCTCATCGCAGAAATGAGAAAAAGAGGTGCAAAGATAGCCGCATACGGCGTTGCCAACGAATACAATGAAATCTTGGCTCGCGCAGATATCGCAATAAGCTGCGATACTATCGAATATTCAAGCGACAAATATCGTGAGTCGGTCTACGAAAGAATTGCCCCCGAGGGTAGAGATACCAACGAGCGCGCTTCACAACAGACCCGTCTGTTATCAAAAGTAATAGTCCGGCGCGCTAACGAAAACGGCGGAGGAGCCGCGGCAGCATTCAAGGCGATCAAAACGTCGAGAAAAGCCTACGTTTCCTTTGCACAAGCATTGGTGCTCTTCACGTTGCTTATGAGTGGTCTTGTAACATTTACTGTGATGACAGTGCTTACGGGCAATATCCTGCTAGATCCCTTGCAGACGGTAACGCTTTGTGCAATGTTCGCGTTCCTTTCCGTCACGGTATTCAGCCGTGCCGAGCAGACCGACAAGGTGCTTGCCCAGTCGAGAGATTTTACAAGATATCCAATCGAGCTCGTCAAGCACAATATCCCATCTATTATCTCCCGAGCATTCGTCGCCGCAGTAATCGCCGTTCTCATAAAGATATTTGATTATGTAGGAATTTTCGGCACCTACACCACCTATAAGCTACCCATATTTATATGCCTGTTGCTTACGGTGTTCGTAGAGGTATTTATGATCAACCGTAAATTCACCAAAAAAGGCGAGGGAAGAAGTAACTGCTGGCTCAAGGTTATAATAGCATATACAGCTGCGGTTGCGATCTGCGCATTTTCAACACAAAACGTCTTCAGCTCGGAGTTTTATCCTGTGGGCTGGGGCACGCGCGAGTATTTCGTGATCCCCGCGTATGTCGTGCTTTATGCGATCGCGATTCTTGTAGTATATCTGATATCAAAAAACAGAAATAAACGCTGAAAAAAAGCATATATTTTATCAAGACTGTCATTTTGGGCAGTCTTGATATTTTTTGGAGGTGTTTGTATGCGAAAGATGAGTACTGACGAGTTAAGAGAGTTAGAAGTGATAAACCTGTGCGGAGGAGAAAAGCTCGGTTATCCCTGCGAGTTTGAAATAGATATCGACGACGCACGAATACTGTCGTTCACGGTGCCTAAAAACAACGGGTTTTCTTTGTTTGGCAAGAAAGACGAGCTAATGATCCCGTGGTGTAAGATCGAATGTATCGGAGAAGATGCCATTCTCGTGAAAATACCGCAAAACGAACTATCAAACTGCGAATGCTTCTGCAAAACGGGCAGAAAGGGAAGATTTTTTAAGTGAAATTGTAAATAATATGTAAACATTTGCCTTTGATATTGCAATTTTATATATTATATGGTATAATCCGTAGTGCTGTGCAAAAAGCACGGCAGAAAAATATTATTACACACACAGTACCACGATTGCGGTGTCGGTGTCTCCTTTATCCTTGTACAAAGGGAGATTGCGCCGCCAAAGCCACTGTGGTGGAAAAACCGAAGGAGGACATAAAAATGTCTATTATTTCTATCAAGCAGCTGCTTGAAGCAGGCGTCCATTTCGGACATCACACAAGAAGATGGAACCCCAAGATGCAGGAGTACATCTTTACCGAGAGAAACGGCATCTACATCATCGACCTTCAGAAGACTGTTAAGAAGTTTGAAGAAGCTTACATGTTCGTTCGTGAGCTTTCCGCAAACGGCGGTAACGTTCTTTTCGTAGGAACCAAGAAGCAGGCGGCAGAGGCTATCAAGGAAGAGGCTGTACGTTGCGGACAGTACTACGTAAACGTTCGTTGGCCCGGCGGTATGATGACCAACTTCAAGACCATCAAGAGATCCATCGCAAGACTCAACAGCCTTAACAAGATGGCAGAGGACGGCACCTTTGATATGCTTCCCAAGAAGGAAGTAGCAAAGCTTCAGAAGGAGATCTTCGACCTCGAGAAGAACCTCGGCGGTATCAAGACCATGGAGCAGCTTCCCGACGCGATCTTCATCGTAGATCCCCGCAAGGAGAGAAACGCAGTTCTCGAAGCAAAGAAGCTTGGCATTCCGGTAATCGCTATCGTAGATACCAACTGCGATCCTGATGACGCAGACTACGTTATCCCCGGAAACGACGACGCTATCCGCGCAATCAAGCTCATCTCTTCCGTAATTGCAGACGCAGTTATCGAGGGCAAGCAGGGCGAGCAGACTGCAGAGGCAGAGGTTGAAAAGACCGAGGCTGAGGCTGCAGAGGACGCAGAGGCTTAATTTAAGCTGAAAAACAGCGGTTGTTAAGCTAAACTTATCAACCGCTTTATTTTGAGAAAAACAATTCGTAAAATATAGAAAGGATTAATCCAAAATGGCTACTATTACAGCAAAAGACGTTGCTGCTCTCAGAGCAAAGACCGGTATCGGAATGATGGAGTGCAAGAAGGCACTCGTTGAGGCTGACGGTGATATGGAAGCTGCTATCAAGCTTCTTCGTGAGAAGGGTGAGCTTAAGGCAGAGGCAAAGATGGCTACGAGAATCGCAGCAGACGGTATTGTTGACGTTCTTTCCGAGAATGGCAAGACCGCTATCGTTGAGGTTAACACCGAGACCGACTTCGTTGCAAAGAACGACACCTTTAAGGCATTCGTAAAGAACCTTCTTAAGACCATCATCGCTAGCAACCCTGCAAACGTTGAGGAGCTTCTCGCATCCGACTACGAGGGTGTTACCGTTGACGCCAAGCTCAAAGAGCTTATATTCCAGATCGGTGAGAAGATCACCATCCGCCGTTTCGCAGTTGTTGACGGCGTAACCAGCACCTACATCCACGGCCTCGGCTCTATCGGTGTTATCGTTAAGTTCGATACCGACTGTGCAGACCACGCTGATTTCGCAGAGTTCGCAAAGAACATCGCACTTCAGGTTGGTGCATATCCCACTCCTTACCTCAACAGAGAAGC
>SVRA01000100.1 GCA_015065075.1 Oscillospiraceae bacterium | reverse complement strand
CTCGTTAGCTGCTGCCTTCATAGCTGCGTTGATGCTGTCCTTGGTTACGTTCTGTCCCTTAACTACTGCTACGAGAATGGTAGTAGAGCCGGTGCAGGTAGGAACTCTCTGAGCAGAGCCGATGAGCTTGCCGTTGAGCTCGGGGATTACGAGACCGATTGCCTTTGCAGCGCCGGTGGAGTTGGGAACGATGTTCTGTGCTGCTGCACGTGCACGGCGGAGGTCACCCTTTCTGTGAGGACCGTCGAGAACCATCTGGTCGCCGGTGTATGCGTGAACGGTGGTCATGATACCACTCTGGATGGGGTATGCATCGTTAAGTGCCTTTGCCATGGGAGCGAGGCAGTTGGTGGTGCAGGATGCAGCGGAGATGATCTGATCCTCTGCGGTAAGAGTCTCATTGTTTACGTTGTAAACGATGGTCTTGAGGTCGTTGCCTGCGGGAGCAGAGATAACAACCTTCTTTGCGCCTGCCTGAATGTGAGCCATGGACTTGTCCTTAGATGTATAGAAGCCTGTGCACTCGAGAACTACGTCAACGCCGAGCTCACCCCAAGGGCAGTCTGCTGCGTTCTTTTCAGCGTAGATCTTAAGAGTCTTACCGTCAACGGTGATGGTGCCTTCCTCGTCGTTAGCAGATACGGTGTGACCCATAGCAACGTAGTTACCCTGAGCAGTATCGTACTTGAGAAGGTGAGCGAGCATAGAGGGGCTGGTAAGGTCGTTGATAGCAACTACTTCGTAGCCTTCTGCGCCGAACATCTGACGGAATGCGAGACGACCGATACGGCCGAATCCGTTAATAGCAACTTTTACTGACATTTTAATGTCCTCCGTTAATTTATTTTATTTTTTTAACTCTGAATCTTTGGGAAGAAGTTTCCTTATCTTCCCAATTATATATTTTAACTCATTTTTTTCAAATATACAAGAGTTTTTTGAAAAATTTTCAAAAAATCGTTATTTTGCATTTTATTGACCTATATTAAAGCTCAAATGTGTGCACTTTGACGGATATTTTTCTCGCAAATTTTATTTTTGAGTAATTGTCTTTTCTTTGCTTGACAAAATTATCTTTTTGCCGTATAATATTTATGTTAATGATATTTATTTCAATGGAGATATACAAAAATGGCAAAAGAAAAAATGGTTGAACAGATCACGTCGATGGACGTGGACTTCGCGCAGTGGTACACTGACGTCGTCAAAAAAGCAGAGCTTGCCGATTATTCGGGCGTTAAGGGATGCATGATCATCCGTCCGTACGGCTACGCGATCTGGGAAAATATACAGAAGGAGCTCGACGCTCGCTTCAAAGCCCTCGGACACGAGAACGTTTATATGCCCTTGTTCATTCCCGAGAGTTTGCTTCAGAAGGAAAAGGATCACGTCGAGGGATTTGCGCCCGAGTGTGCGGTCGTTACTATCGGCGGACAGAATGTGCTTTCCGAGCGCCTTATCGTCCGTCCTACCTCGGAGACGATCTTCTGCGAGCATTTTAAGGATATTATTCACTCCTACCGCGATCTGCCCAAGCTCTACAATCAGTGGGTAAACGTGGTTCGTTGGGAAAAGACTACACGCCCCTTCCTCCGCACAAGTGAGTTCTTGTGGCAGGAGGGACACACTATGCACGAGACCGAGGCAGAGGCAAGGGAGGAGACCTTGCAGATGCTCAAGGTTTACGAGGAGTTCTATCTCAACTGTCTTGCGATCCCTGCGATCACGGGTCAGAAGACCGAAAAGGAAAAGTTTGCGGGTGCGGTCGAGACCTACACTATCGAGCCTATGATGCACAACGGCGTTGCGCTTCAGGCGGTACTACGCACTATTTCGGTCAGGGCTTTGCAAAGGCGTTTGACATCACCTTTACGGGCAGAGATAACACCGTAAACTATCCTCACCAGACCTCGTGGGGCGTTTCTACGAGAATGATCGGCGCTATCATTATGGCGCACGGCGACGACAACGGACTTATTCTGCCTCCTGCGGTCGCGCCTATTCAGGTCGTTATTATTCCCGTTGCACAGCATAAGGAGGGCGTACTTGAAAAGGCTAACGAAATTAAGGAAAGACTCGTCAAGGCGGGCTACCGCGTAAAGCTTGACGACTCCGATCAGTCGACAGGCTGGAAGTACAGCCAGTATGAGATGAAGGGTGTGCCCGTTCGTCTCGAGATCGGTCCTCGCGACATCGAGAGCGGAAACTGCGTGCTCGTCAGCCGCGTTTCTCGCGAAAAGAATTTCGTTGCTATCGACGGTGTCGAGAACGAGGTCGCAAAGATGCTCAAGTTCGTGCACGATGAGCTCGTCGAGCGCGCTCGCAAGAATCTTGCAGAAAAAACTCATACTGCAACGACATACGAGGAATTCCTCGACGTTGCGGCTAAAAAGCCTGGATTTATCAAGGCGATGTGGTGCGGAGACGTTGAGTGCGAAGAAAAGCTTAAGGATACCACGGGCGGCGTGAAGTCGCGTTGCATACCCTTTGTGGAGGATAATCTCTCCGACAAGTGCGTTTGCTGCGGTAAGCCTGCGAAGCATATGGTCGTCTGGGGACGTCAGTATTAAAGGATTTTTTGTGGGGGAGGAAAAACTTTTTGGAAAAAGTTTTTCCTCCCCCACGCCCCCACCTTTTTAAAAACTTTCCGATAAAAGAGAAAAAAGGAAGGATCTTACGGACATATAACGATTATAAATTATTAATTTAAAAATCAACTCGTTGTTTATAAAGAGCTAAACGTTTAAGAAAGGAGGAAGTGAGAGTGCTTTATTCTGTTGGGAAGTATATAAAAGAATGCGTAAAAAGTGTTGATCCGATACTGCTTGTGTGCACGGTCTTACTTTCTCTGATAAGCATTGTGACGATATTCGGCGCGGTAGACAATTTCGGTCAGCGAAAGCTGATCATGCAGATCGCGATGACTGCCGCGGGAATCGTGGCGATGTTCGTTATCGCGAATATCGATTACCATCTGCTCGTCGACAAGCTTTGGATATTTATGCTTGTGGCGTCGGCTTTGCTTTTGGCGATAACGCTCGTTTTCGGAAGCTCGGGAGAGAATATGGAGACGGCAAATACCTCGTGGCTGAAGATCCCCGGCATCGGAATAATGATACAGCCGTCTGAGTTTGTCAAAATAACGATGGTCTGCACGTTTGCAAAGCATATTTCCTTGGTGCGCGACCGCATAAATTACCCAAAGGAGCTGCTCGGGCTTGCACTCCATGCAGGCGCGATCGTTGGTCTTATACTTGTTTCGGGAGATCTTGGCGTTGCGTTGGTCTACCTTGCGTTTATTTTGTTAATGTTGTTCGTGGCGGGGCTTTCGGGGTGGTATTTCCTTGGCGGAGGAGCAGCGGTCACTCTGGCGTTTCCGTTGCTTTGGCAGTTCCTTGCGGATTATCAGAAAAAGAGAATAATCGTGGGATTTAATCCCGAGCTTGACCCGCTTGGAAAGGGCTTTCAGCCTTTGCTCTCAAAACAGTGCATACGGAATGGCGGCTGGCTGGGCATAGGGCTTATGGGAAAAGGGGATTACGAGGCTTTGCCTGCCTCGCACACCGACTTTATGTTCGCTACCATAAGCGAGAAATTCGGATTTATCGGCGGCGTGGCAGTAGTTATTTTGCTTGCCGTGATGGTTGTGCGGATCTTTGCGATTGCCAAAAAGTGCGGACACGATTACGGTTGCTTTATATGCGTTGGAATTGGTGCGATAATTGTGGTGCAAACACTTGAAAATATCGGAATGTGCCTTGCGATGCTGCCCGTTGTTGGTCTGACTCTCCCGTTTTTGTCCTGCGGAGGCTCATCGGTGCTTGCGACGTACGTTCTTGTTGGGCTTGCACACAGCGTAAAAAAATACCGTCCGAGATCACGAATAAATGGCGGACATTACATATGAAGCGGGCAAGGCTTGATTGCCCGCTTTTTTTATGCTGTTTTGGCTTGCTGAGTGACAAAATTTAGATTGCAAATCCGTTGTATTTTATGAAAATTCAAAGTGTTTGCGGGATATCTGATGAACTTTGATGTGTGTGCTCTATATATAGATAATTGTCAGCCGTTCATATATAGTGATATAATGAACAAGTAAAGATTGGAAGATCGCGAGATTTTTGGCATTTTTCCTAAAACTGCGATCCGATTTTCACAAATTTTATTTGGAGGATTCACACATGAAGAATTCGAAATGGACGAAGTTGCTTCTCATCGTGATTTCGGCAGCTATGGTTCTTTCTCTCTTTGCTTGCGATGGCAACAAGGGCGGAAATGAAACCACGACGCAAGCTCCCGAGACCACTGTTGAGCCGGGCACAACCGAAGGTACTACTGAGGGTACCACTGAAGGTACCACCGAGGGTACTACTGAGGGTACTACTGAGGGTACTACCGAGGGTACTACTGAGGGTACTACCGAGGGTACTACAGAAGGTACTACTGAGGGTACCACCGAGGGTACTACAGAAGGTACTACTGAAGGTACTACTGAAGGCACTACCGAGGAAACTACCGAAACACCCCAGCCCCATATTCACGAGTTTGGTGAATGGGTAACGACA
>SVRA01000013.1 GCA_015065075.1 Oscillospiraceae bacterium | reverse complement strand
CAGATCACCTCTTTGCCAAGATAGGTCACTTTGTCGGATGTAGGGTCGATATGACCGCTTGCGCGGCGTACAACTTGCCCATTGACCGTAACGCCGCCGTTTTTAGCTACCTTGGTTATTTCCGTTCTCGAAGCTAATCCCGATTCGACTATGAATTTGTCAAGACGCATCATCTCACCTCCAAAATCATCTCTTTAAATTATACCATACTTTTCTTCATTTGTAAAATAAACTTTTTATGAATTTTACAAACTTTTGATGTTTGATTTTCACTGAAATAGATTTGTGCATTTAAAAAGACGCCTCCGACAGTGATGTCGGAGGTGAATAATATTACACAACCCTATTTCTTATCTCTCCTGCGAGGAATGCCTCGATGTTCAAAGCTATCTCATCACAGCAGCGTACTCTGGCTTCATACGAGCCCCATGCCATATGAGGAGTAAAGATGACATTGTCGCGCCCCGCTATGCTTGCATAAGGGTGATCGGTCGGAAAAGGCTCCTTTGAATAAACGTCAACGCCTATGCCTCCGATCTTTTCATTCAGAACCGCATCTGTAAGGGCGGCTTCATCAACGACTGCTCCGCGCGCTACGTTTATAAATATAGCGTCGTTTTTCATCATAGCGATACGCTCACGGCTTATAAGTACGCGAGTTCCGTCGTTAAGAGGCGTGTGAACGCTAATAATATCCGATTCCTTGCAAAGCGTGTCGATATCGACGCACTCTTCTCCTTCGATCTCGGTGCGCTTATGTACTATGACTTTGCAACCGAGTGCCTTTGCGACCGCGCCGACCTGCTTTCCTATATTGCCGTATCCAACGATGCCCCACGTTTTGCCGTAGATCTCATGATACACGGGGGTAAGAATATTTGCAACCGTACCTTGCGAATATGTGCCATCTGCAACAGAGCGATTATATTCACCGAGGTGGCAGATAAGCGAGAGCGCCATTGCCACGGTAAGTTGAGCCACGTTTTGCGTGGAATAGCCGACTACGTTGCAAACGGCAATTCCCTTTTCCTTGCAGTATTCAGTATCTATGTTGTCGTATCCCGTAGCGGTTACGCAGATCAGCTTTACGCTCGGGCAGGCGGGCAGATTGTGTCTGCCCACCTTCAGCTTGTTAATGATTATAACGTCGCTATCGCCGACGTGATCTGCAAACTCCTCCTGCGCGGTGCTTTGATACACCGTCAGTTCGCCGTATTTTTCGTACAGCGACAAATCGATATCCGCGCCGAGTGTGGACGCGTCAAGAGAAACTATCTTCATATTTCACACTTCTTCACTTTCAACGATCTTAACGTCTGCAGTCTCGCATTCTTCGTCTTCTGCAAACGCCGCTTCAATAGCCGCATCGATCTCTTCTTCAATGATCCTGTCAGCTTCCTTTTTCTTTTTCCAAAGCATAACTGCGGTTACCACTGCCGCCGTTGCCGCCGCGATACCCACAACTATAAGGATTATTTTGAGAACGCTGACCTTTTTTTCTTTAACGATGTACATTTAGTTACCTCCGTTTTATTCTAAATTTAATCAATTTCAAAATATTGTGCTGCGTTGTGATAACAGATCTTTTTTATCGTTTCCGCCGCCGCGCACTCGGGACATATTCCCTTATCTACCCAATTACCGATGACGTTACATAAGCTTTTGCGGAAAAGCTCGTGCATAATACAGACACCGTATCCGTAAGCTCTGCTTTGAATGCCTATAACGCTTCCTATTGCGGTTTTGGCGGCGATGCTTTCAATAATCGTTTCAAGCTCGACTGTTCCGATCTCCGCTATGCCTCCAATGCCTTGAATTATCGCCACGGATCTGTTTTGATCGATTCGGCAAAGCTTTTTGCATATCTCAGCAACCAAAGCGCAATCAATGATGTTATTTGAGAATAACACGGTTTTGGGAAGAACGTTGCTTGATGACATATAGTCCAGAATGGCTTCCGTTTCGGAATTTCTGCTAGGAGAGCACTCTATCTGCATTACCCAGTTACGTTTTAAATATTCAGCACCGAAGAATCGCATCAGTTGAGTTTTCCATAGGGAAAGCTCATCATTTGTTATCTCCGCGTATTTGCCATAAAGTGCCTTTTTCAGTATTAGATTTGCGTGGTGCATATCGGGCTTTATAAACGAATGGTCTGCGTTTATTTTATGATATGCAGTCCTGCACCCCACTGCGCCGAATCGGTCCATTAATATCTCATACGCATGACAAAAGCTATCGTAATCGCAAATATCTACAGAGGAGACCTTACCGACCTCGGAAAAATATGCCGCAATTCCCTTTTGGTTTACGTCAAAGCACTTGTCGGGAGAAAATAAGGGAAGGACAGACAGCTCCGTGCCGCGAGATCTTATAATTTCATAAGGACTCAAGCTATCAGTAGGAGCACAAGTGACAAAAATAGTGCGTGCGCCACTCATTTTTACGTAATCGAACGCGCCGAGTCCTTGCTTTGCCAGTTTGTAGGACGTTTCTTTCCATATTGTTTCGCAATTATCGGAGTTTATAGTCAGTTCACAGTCAAAAAATCTTTGAAGCTCGAAGTGACATGCAATATATTGAGGATTGCCAATCAGCATCGGCATAATGCGGCAAAACTCTCTGAATTTTTCAAAATCCGAAGCGTTTCCCGTGATAAATCGCTCATTAACACCGCAGACTCTCATAAGCTCCCACTTTTTCGGGTCTCCGTATAACCAAAGCTCCGTTATATTGGTTATCTCCTTATTATCCGCTAGTGCGGAAACATCAAGGTGGCAACAGAGGTCTAATATTGGCAGATCGGCGACGCACTCGCGATAAAGCTTCGTCGCGCTGGGCGTATTCAACAAAAAGTCCATATTCGAAGCCGATTCCATAAAAGTCCTCCTTTGCCTAATATTTCTGCCTTATTTTAGCACATTTTATCTCCGTTTTCAAGTGAAAAATAAATTATTTTTGTAAAAGTATATACAAAATGGTAAAAATGTGATAAAATGTAGATGTATTAATGTTTCCAGAGGTTGACTATGTTCAGATGCGATTATCATACACATACGTATTTCTCCTTTGACGGCACTCCCAATTCATCTCCCGAGGCGCTCTGCCTTGCGGCTATCGAGCGTGGTGTGACCGACCTTGCCATTACCGACCATTTTGAGTGTAATTGGCGCGCCGACGCTGCATACTCCCCTTTTGATGCAGGTCGCGCCTATAATGAGGTGATTGTCGCCAAAGAAAAATACAAGGGCAAGGTCAATCTGACCTACGGAATAGAGATCGGTCAGATAAATCAGTGTCCCGAGGAGGCAGAGAGACTGTTGAGGGGACATAACTATGAGTTTGTAATATGTTCTATTCACAATTTGCGCGGAGCGCCCGATTTTTTCTTTGTTGATTTTAAAAAGATCTTTGAGTATATGCCGCAGGACTACGTGGGACATCTTTTCGAGCGATACATTCAGGAGCTTTGCGAGTCTCTTGACGTGTGCGATAAGATAGACACTGTGGCGCATCTTACCTATATGCACCGTTACTGTGCTCTCTCGGGTAACAATTACGATTTTACGAAGCATGCAAGCAAGGTCGAGGAGCTTTACCGCAAGATGATATCGAGGGATATAGCGCTTGAGATCAACGTTTCTACCTTGTGGAAAGGACTGGGATTTGCGATGCCCGATCGAGAGCTTCTGTCACTTTACCGAGATTGCGGCGGAAGGCTTGTGACTGTTGGAACAGATTCTCATTCCCCCGAGCATATAGGCGAATGTATTGACGAAGGATTTGATCTTTTACGGTCAGTAGGACTTGACAGTGTTCTCGTAGTCAGAAACGGTGAAAAAAACATAATAAAAATATAATTTTCGAAAGGTAAAATTAACATAATGGATCTTACGAATTTTAGTCTTCTCTATCCCGATGCAGAGGCGAAAAAGGACTACTATACGGGCAAAAATCGCCCATATATAGATATGTACACCCTCGAGGAGCTCGGCCTGCTTGAGATTCTGGATCTCAAGAGCTCGGAGCTGTCTGATTACTTCACTACCTCGCCTGAGGTTATGAAGTATAGAAACGAGGTTTTTTCCGATATGATGAATTGCCCCGCTATCGCTGAAACTCTTGGTAAGCTTATGCCCGTTTTGACCGATATTACCGAGCTTCGTCGTCTTGAAGCGGATAACAATTCATCCGAGGATTATCTTTCGAGTATCACCGAGATAGAGCTCTATATTTCTTGTATAGAAACTCTTTATGGAGGGCTTTCAGCGGTAAAGGACGAGATCAAGAGCCGCGCTTTCAAAACTCTTGAAGAAAGAATATGCGAGCTTGCCGAGTCGGACTACTATAAGGAGCTTAATCAGAAGCTCAACGAGCTGACAAAGCGTGTACGCGAGATCAAGAGCGTTTCTATCGGAGTTAATCTCGATGCACAGCTTCGCCCCACTTATGCGGGAGTTCTGTCAATAAATTCCGAGGCATTCAAATCGGGAGATGCTATCGACAAGATACTGCGACTCAATTTCAAGGACGACGAGTACACCTGTATCGCTAACCTTGTTCCCTTTAACAAAAAGCAGTCCGATAATCAGCGCACGGCAATGTCGATCGCATTTAATTCGGCTATAAATGACGTATACAGAGCCTCGCTCAAGTCCTGGAAGAAGATAGTCCAGACCTACGTTCTTGAAAACACTGACTTCTTGCTTGGTCTTATGCCCGAGATAGAATTCGTGGTCAAGGGCACGGAAATGCTCAAGCGACTTGAGGCAAAGGGCTGTTGGCTCACCGAGCCCGAAATTGCGCCGATGGGCGAGCGCGTATTCGACGCGAACGATCTTTATAATCCCACAGTAGCGCTCAAGCTTCGCGACGGCGAGGAGATAGTTCCCAACGACGTGAGATTTAATAAAAACGATGCAATGATATACGTTCTGACAGGCCCCAACCGCGGTGGTAAATCTGTTATCACCTGCTCTCTCGGTCTTGCTTTGTCTATGATGCAGCTTGGTATGTACGTTCCCGCTAAAAACGCGCGTATAAGCCCTGCCGATGCTATATATACTCATTTCCCCACGGGTGCCGACGATACCATTGATAAGGGTCGACTTGGTGAGGAGTGCGCGCGACTTGGTGAGATATTCGATAGCGTGACCGAGCACAGTCTCGTGCTGCTTGACGAATCCTTCTCGTCTACGGGCTCTTACGAAGGTTCGTACATCGCGTCCGAGGTTCTTTCGGGCATTTCGATGGTTGGTTGCCGTTGCCTTTTCGCAACTCACCTGCACGAGCTTGCCGCAGAGATAGACCGTATCAATTCAGAGGCGCTTGCAAACGGCGGCGTCAAGATCGACACGCTTGTAGCGGGCATCGAGGAGGGCAAGCGATCCTTCAAGATATTCCGCGCAAAGCCCGACGGAAAGAGCTATGCACGCGATATCGCGCAGAGATATGGCTTGACATACGAAAATATACTCAAAAAGATAGGTAAATAAAAATATTCCCCGATAATGCTCAACTTATCGGGGAATATTTTTATTTGTTTTTGTTCCTATTACGTATTGCGCTGTCAATCGCGGAGGCAATGGGATAATAAACGGGTACCGTAAGATATATTATCCAAAGCGGATGCCAGACACTATAAAGCATTCCGAAAAGGAGAAAAAGAAAAGTTACAAAAACCGAATAGTTAAAGCTTGAAAAGCTCTTTCGACGGATGCAATCGGTTACAGAATAGTAAACAGGCACAAGCAAGAATATAGTCCAGCCGACACTCCAGCCGCCTTCAATGAAAAAGCCGATTAACAGATAGGCGATAGTTGCGATGATAGCGAACGGTACGCTGCTCCAAATATATGATGCCGCAGACGTTTGATTTGAGTTGTGATCCTCCTCATCCTCATCTTCATCATCGTGATCGTCGTCATTCTCGCCCCCGTCCTCGCTATACTCAATAACTTTGTTTGGAATTGGAGCGTGGTCATTATTGATGCCCCCGTCGACGTTGATGGGTGTATTTATGAGATCGTCTATTTTAACGTTGAAAAATTTTGCGATCGCGATAAGATTTTCGGTGTCGGGATATGCCTCGTTCCTCTCCCATTTTGATACCGCTTGTCTTGAAACTCCGAGGTTTTCTGCAAATTCATCCTGCGACAGTCCTCTGCTTTTTCCGCAAAGAATAAAGATTGTCACCAAAATAGCTATGTGTCATGGTAAGATGTCCTTTCAATTATGATCGTCTTAACAATTATAAAATGAAAGCTGATTTTTGTCGATAAAATCAGCTTTACATACGCGCAACTTTAGGTTGCATCTAACGAAAATATGGATAATATCAAATCTCTTTGGGTGAAACAAAGGAATTGGCATCTGCACAATAGCTTTCGTAATTTTCTATAATTATTCCAACTATCTCTTCGGGAGTGCGGCTTGTAGTATCTACGACGAGATTGAAATTGTTGTGATCAAAATAGTCCACTCCGTAGATCTGAATGAATCTTTCTCTTTCCACATTCCCTCTTTTTATAAGACCCTGGCAAGCGTCCTCGACCGAGTCGTAATGCTCCTCTTCACCGCGCTGATTTTTCATAACGCGGGCTGCTGCCTCCATAGGATCTATAGTAAGAAATATTTTAAACGTATCTTTGGCGAAATGCCATGCCATTCTCGAATCGAATACAAGCTTTTCGTCCTTTTTCTCGATCGAAAGTCTTGTAACCGTGCCGTCGATCTCTTTGTCAAGAGCAGGATCGGATTTAAGTCTTTCATTAAGCTCAAGCGTAGTTATACCCAAGCGTCTGGCATACTCGCGGTTAATAGTTCCCGTACTGAATATTTCAAATCCGTATTTTTCTTTTAAAATGCTGCAAACCGTGGATTTTCCGCTTCCAAGCTTGCCTGTTATAGACATAAGCATATTTTTTATTCCTTTGATTGTTATTATTAAAAAATAAACCGACTTTTCCGATTTCGACCGAAAAAGTCGGTTTTAAAAATTCATTAAATTATTTGTTGGAAACGAGCACTACCGTGAACGCTGCTCCGTCCTCAACGATATACTCACTCATCTGCTTGTTAACAAGATTGCCGAGAATAGTCTGCATATCAAGATCAACGCCCTTCATGGTGAACGACCAATATTCGTTCTTACCTGCTTTGGTGCTACCGATCTTGGTAATTATGTTGTTTTCATCAACGGTGTACTTAAAGTTTGCTTCAATAGCGAGGTAATCGGTGATTATATTGAGAATAGTGGGATCTTCGTGACCCTTGTAATTGTAGTTTTCCGCATTAACGATAGTTTTTCCGGAATCGCTCTTTATCTGAAAAGAAACCTTTATATTATGAAAGGGTCTCTCGGGAAGCTCTACGTTCTCCTCGGTTGTAGAACAAGCGATAAACGAGCAGCAAAGCATTGCCAAAATAAGAATTACAGACACAATTCTAACAGTTTTCATTAAAATATTCCTCCGAATATATACTATAACTACTGTTCATTATACTACATAAATCCCTGGTTGTCAATAGCTTTGTTTGTAAATAATTTGAAAAATCGATCAGTTTTGCACGATTATTGAAAGAGTTACGAAAACTACGTAAAAAAGCCAAAAGGCATACGATGCCATTATCACGGTTGCAAATGCCGCGATCCTTGACCAGAAAAAAGCGCAAATGCAAGCGCAAGCTGCTGCAACAAGCACAGAAAGTAACGCAATGAACAGTTTCTCACCAACGAAAAACAAGGGATAATGCAAAATGAAGAAAAATAAAGACGCAAGAAAAAACAGTCCGCCTTTATATGCGCATACTTCTCTTTCGCTATGAGCTTTATGTGAGACGGATTCAAAAATGATCAGTCCCGCAGCGTATCCGACCAGAAAGCCCCAGATGAAAGTCAGAAAGCCCCAAAGCCACATGGGAGGCAGTATATTGCCAACGTTAAACTTATGTATCATTTCAAATGGGCTTCCCGAAATAATCATTGACCCCACGAAGAAAATCGAGCAGATAGTGCCACATATAACGGAAAAGCTGTTAAATAAACTATTTCTTGATGAAAGATTTAATGCCATTACCTGACTCTCCTTAAAAGTAAAACTGTGTTGGCTGATCGCCAACACAGTATATGATGATTTATTCATAATTATTCTTTTTGAAATCGAACCATCCTACTTTCACCCTAGGTATATTTTCGTTCCCTTGTGAAAGCTCTCCCGACGGAGTATCATACGTCAGCTTTTGCACGGTCTCGGGTATGGTAAAGTGAGTGCTTTTTCCGTAATCGGTTTTCTCATATATCAGATTCATTATTTCATCCCACAGATATATTGACGGGTTTGCGCCAAAGTCATCGAGCGATCTCGGATACTCATATCCAAACCACACCCCGGCCAGCAATTCTGGTGTATATCCTATAAAATATCTGTCGCAATTGTTTTGAGTGGTTCCCGTTTTTCCCGCAACCGCGGTTATCATATCGAGAGATATCATATCCCTTGCCGTTCCCGAATCTACAACCGATTCAAGCAACTTGGTCATAATAGTCGCTGATTCCCTTGATAACACGCGCTCTTGTGACGGTGAATTGTCAAGAATGATCTGTCCGTTTTTGTCCGTAACCTTAAAATAAGATCTAGGCTTGCTCATTATTCCTTCTTCAAAAATGGAGTATGCCGCGGTAAGCTCGCGCAGACTTATTCCTTGAGAAGATTGACCGAGAGCAAGCGATGCCGCCCCTATATCTGCTGAATTATCAAGACTGCTTATCAGTAGTTTGTTTTTTAAAAACGACAAAGATTTCTCATTTCCAACCATATCGAGAACCTTTACCGCCACCGTGTTTAACGAATTTTGAACTGCATACTGTATATCTACCTCGCCCACATAGGTTCTGTCGGCATTGTAGGGCCATGGAGGTTGTGTTTCGTTCCCTGATTTTACGGGAGAATCCTCGAATATTGACGACCATTCTATCAATCCTTTTTCCAGTGCTATGGAATAAACAGATAGCGGCTTTATGACTGATCCCGGAGGACGCCTGGTATCCGTAGCGTAATTTTGCAATCTGTTTCCCTGTTTTTCACCTATTGCGCCAACGACACCGAGAATATCTCCGTTGTACGGGTCAATAACTATCATGGAGGACTGTGCCATCTCTCCTTCGCGGTCTATGGGAAAATTGTAGATATCGGAATAATATTGGTCAAGTATCGCTTGTATCTCCGCATCCATAGTCGTGTATATTTTCAGACCGCCGTTATAAAGCATCATAGATGCGGAGCTGCGTGAAATATTATATTTTGCACACAGATCCCTCAAAACATCCTCAATCACCATATCTACGTACCAGGAGTTTACACCGCCTCCCGAACCCTTTTGCGAAGGGCTAAGCGAGATAGGATCTGCAACTGCACGGCGGTACTCATCATCGGTAATATATCCCGATTCGAGCATACATTTCAGTATAAGATCGCGCCTTTTGATATTATTTTCGGGGTGCTTTTGGGGATTGTATTTAGAGGGGTTATTGGTTATTGCCGCTATAGTGGCGCACTCAGAGAGAGTCAACTCGGAGGGATTTTTTGAATAGAAATATTCTGCCGCAGCACCAATCCCACGGCATCCCTCCGATAAATTTATAACGTTCAGATACATTTCGATGATTTCGGTTTTGTCGTACTCTTTTTCAAGTGCGATAGCGGAAAACGCCTCCGAAAGCTTTCTGCTTACGCTGAAATCATCGTTTCCCGTCAGATTTTTTACCAACTGCTGTGTTATAGTTGATCCGCCGAAATCTCCCGATCCGAAAACGTAGTTAAATGTCGCCTTTGCAGTTCGTATAAAATCGACACCTTCATGTTTATAAAATCGCTTATCTTCTATCGCGATAAACGCGTTTATGAGATTCTCGGGTATTTCATTATACGGCACATATTTGTATTTTACCTCTCCGTTCAGCTCCGCGCTCTCGATAAGGGTGGCTTCTCCGACTCTGCCGTCCCGATCGCTGAATTTATAGCAATAAAATTTCGTTTTTTCAGATCTATGCGCTATCTCAATCAGCGACGGATCAACGCGCGAGCTTTTATATTGCCGAAGATAAACAGCTCCTCCGATAATAACAAACGAAGACAGTACGGATATCACGATTATAAAAATAAGTACGATTCTTATAAGCTTTTTCATAATACACAATCCTTTCAATTTTATTGATTTGTCTTCCGTATTATATTTTTTCCGATCGTTTTGAATATATCAACAAGATCCCAAAAGAAAAAATGTAATATTTTAAAACCAAGAAAATCCGAGGCTGTTTTTCATGAAAATGACAAAAAACGGTTGATCCAACTTGGTAGATCAACCATTTTTATAGTTTTTTAGCGTATCAAAGTTGCGTTTATATGCACCGAGGGCTTTTTGATAGCTTTAAGAATGAATGTTTATTTCGATCACTTCGCAGGGATTGAAAAACCTTGGAATTGGCTTTGAATTGTTGACCGCGCCGCGACTGATGATATGCTTTCCGTCGTGAATTCCCGAGGTGTATTTTGGGAAAAGACCCTGATGAGGTGCATACACTCCTCTTCCGAATATCCTCCATTGACCGCCGTGGGCGTGTCCCGACAAAACGAGGTCTACGTCTATATCCTTGATGTATCTCTCGTAGTAGTGCGGATAATGGCAAAGCAGGATCTTGAATCCTTCGTTTTTTGAATAATCGGACAGGAATTGCAGATTGGGCTCTTTTTGATTTAGCGCGGGATCCATATCCCTGCCGCAGACCATACCGCCAACCAGAACTCCGCTTGTGTGATCCAACGATTCAAATGAATCATTTATTAGGTGCACACCGTAAGAGCTTATTGCCTCAAGATACTTTTTGGAAAGCGTGGGCTCGGGTGTTTTCGGATTCTTGCCCCTCGCGTGAGAATAATAAATCTCGTGATTGCCGTAGGTATAATAACAAGGCGCTATACGCGTAGCTTCTTTGAGAAAATTCAACCCGTTTTGATTACGCTGATCCATATGCTCGGCGGCAATTTCAACAATGTCTCCAGGAAGAAGTATGGCGTCGGGTGAGATCGATTTAAGTGCAGCTATCACCTTGCCGTACGGTCTTGCGTGAAGATCCGATACGCATGCAAGCTTGATATTTATTCCCTTTTTGTCGGTTGTAATGTCATATTTCGATATTTTCATTAAATCGTTCCTTTTTGAAAGCTCTGTTTTTTACAGTATAACATTCATTTTTTGATTTGTCAATCTTCAAGGCAGAATTTGCAGTGATCCGTGACTAATGAATACGAAATAGGTCTCTCGCTGCTTTCGGTGTAATAAGCCGCCCTTGTTTCATCACTGAAAGCTATCAACGTCGCTTTATTGTCGGACGGGATGGAATAATCCGTTTTGGTCTTTGGCCCTTTATTTCCGAAAATTATGTAATCGGTATCCGCGAGTATACGATTGATCTCTTCTGCCTCTTCTTTAGAGGTTTCATTGAATGCGGGAGAGCAATATACGAGCCGTTCCTTTAGTGTATCAATGCTGATGAGCGATATCGTCGTTTCAGAGCGATCGATCTTATAGGAATGAAGCGTGATCTGTGTGTCCTCAAAGACGCAAAGCGTTTCCCCGTCACGATATACGCGGACAGCTACCCCGTATCGCTCTGCATATTCAACTATGCGAACCATTTTGTAATAATCGTCGTCATTTGAGGGGTAAGGTATCCACAATTCCTTCACTTTCTGACTTGTAAATACATTGTAAAGGGACGACACGTGTCTTCTTGTATATCTTGATAAAATGATCGCTCGTATCTCTGTCGATCTTGCCTCGCTAACTGCGTCCAATATCTCATAATATGAATCGTTACTACCCGATCCAATATCACAGATAATACTCTCCCCGTTGTTTGATATAACAAGCATATCCGACGTTGAGGCGGCGTTTGCATAATACACGCTGACGGTATCCTTTTCGGAATAATTGTAGACGTACATAGTTCCGACGAAGACTACCAGCGTGAGAGCAAACGGTATCAACGACGTAAACATATTCTTTGATTTTTTTATCATCGAATAAGCGAAAGCCGAGCACAAAGATATAGCCGCTATTGTCGCAAATGGGTAATCCAAGGATACTACTATGTTTTCCACTTCCGATATGCTAGCGCAATATTCCGTCATAAAATGTGCGGAAAAAGAAAGTATTTTGGCTATGATAAAAGCAATAAACGAGATTTTGCTGAATACTAAAAACAATAGCGAAAACAGTATGATCAAGTAAGCCGGTATAGCTAATATCGCAGAAGAAATAATCGACATCAAGGATATATTCTTGATAAAGACGAAAAGCACGATGATCAACGGTATCAAAGCAAAAACACCTGCGATAAGAGCAGAAGCAACGCTTATAAACGGCTTTAGAAGCTTGGCTTTGTTCCCAAGCTTGCCCGTCAACTTGCCAATAAGGTCATTGAAGAACGGAACGTAAATAAGTATACCGAGCGTTGCTCCAAATGACATCCAAAATCCCGCGTCGAGAACCGAGCACGGTGATATAAGCATGATCAAAGCTCCCGCGAACGAAAGCGACGTCAAGGAATCGTGTTGCCTGCTTGAGAGCATTGACAGATATACCAACAAAACCATTATTACCGAACGTACCGCAGATATCTTGACTCCCGTAAGTAAGAGATAAAATATCGAACCCACGATCAATATTACCGCAATAGTCTTTGTTGGAACGCGCAGCTTTTTGAGTAAAAGCATCAGCATACCCATTATTATACTGACGTGCAGTCCGCTTAGCGCGAGCAGATGAGAAGCTCCCGCACGAGAGAAATCTCTTTCCACCACGTTGCTAAGGTGGTTTTTGTTTCCCAAAAGCATCGCAGAACAGATTTCTGCCGTATTTTCGTCCAAATTTACTCTGAAAACGCGAGACAAGCTTGTATTCAATTCAGACAAAGCCACGAGTGGATGAAAATTATCTTCATCGGTCACCAGTACGGAGGCATCATCGGTGGACGTATATTGAATGAAAATGCCGTCGGAGTGCATTGACATCTTTGTAAGATCGGAATCGAAATCATCGGCACTCACGTTAGCGATAATTAAAAATCCCGGCTCTAATTCAGATGCGTAGGTGCAGATCAGAACGGCTTTATGATCGGTCTCCTTCCCGTCTATTCTGCCGACCGTTACGTTGTACGTTGAATAATCCACGTCGTAAGTGCGATTTGACGTGACCAATGCTTCGATAGTATGGGTCTCGTTGTAATATTCTTCAACGGAGTCGGCATAAACATTGAAATATCGGTAGGATGAAAACAGAGAAAGCGCTACCGTCAATGACGACATAATAACGCATAGCGCGGTATATGCCGTGACCTTTTTGAAGGCAAACTTAAGTATTGCGAAGGAAAATGCAATGATCAGTGCGAAAACAGCGGTGACGATCTTTATTTTAGGAGGTGCAAAATAACCAATGACCGCAAAGAGCAAATAAAGAATACAAGCGGTAAATAAAGGTCTTTTATTGAAAATTGCTATGATGGTCACCCCCTAACTTTGCGAATAGAAAACTTTTTTTGAAATAATACTTGACAAACCGAAAAAAAATATATATAATAAGTTGTCGTTAATGTTGTCGCAGATATGCGACGGAAAGGAAAGATATATTATGTTTGAAACGCTTAAGCAGTTACTTATCGACGAGCTTCAGGTCAAGGAGGAACTCATTACTCTTGACGCAGAGCTTGCATCCGACCTTGGAATCAACTCTATCGAGCTTGCAGACCTCGTTATGATCTGTGAGGAAAAGTTTGATCTTACTATCGAAGACGAAGATCTGCACGGTTTCATCACCGTAGGCGACGTTGTAAATTATCTTGAGTCGCGCGATTGATATATCCTCGCTAATAATTTTATCCGCATCGTTATCGATGCGGATTTTTTATGCAATCAGTTTCGGTTTGATGGGCGTTATAGTATGCTGAAATTCATTATTTATGTGGATAACACAAATATGCGTCAGCTCCCTGCTTTTTCAAGGCCTCGACAGCTACCGTGGCAGATATCTCGGAATCGAATATTCCAAATACCGACGTGCCGCTGCCACTCATCATAGCGCTCGCGGCTCCGCAAGACATCATAATTTCTTTGATGAGCGTTACGTTGGGTCTTTCGGGCTCAACAATGTCCTCGAATATATTGAATAATCCCTCGCAATACTCATGTGCAGAAGTGGTTTCATTTACCTTTGTCAATTGGTCAAGAAGCTCTTTGTGGGAAGCGTATCCGACAAAGTTATCATATTTTTCATCAAGCGCACGGTATGCGGCAGGAGTAGACATTCCCTCTCCTTTTTTCGCAATGACTATCGGAAACTCGGGCATTGGATCTGTGGCAGTAAGGATATCTCCTATTCCCTCTACAATACAAGCGCCCTCCGTGATGCAAAAAGGTATATCGGCGCCAAGCTTGGCGCCAAGAGCGCAAAGCTCGCTCAAGGTAAGCTTGTCCCCTGAAAGCTCGTTCAACGCTAAAAGCGTAGCCGCGGCATCCGCGCTCCCGCCAGCAAGCCCTGCGGACGAGGGTATAACTTTGTCTATATTTATCACGATCTTTCCCGACGGTATAGGATATATATCTGCCGCCTTATAGGCAAGATTCTTTTCTCCGCACGGAATCGTAGGGTCACTGCAGGTGATCTTTATCGCTTTTGTTTCCGCAGGTTCGATATATACCGATATTGTATCTTTTAAGCTTATACGTTGCATAAGACTTAAAATATTATGATATCCGTCATCTCGGCGTGATTCAATATCAAGAAACAGATTTATTTTTGCGTATGCGAATTTGGTTACTGTCATTCTACGTCCCCCAAAATCTGACTGTATTCTGCAAACTACGTCAATTATACAACTTATATGTTATAATTCTATGAATATTTTAATATTTTTTAAAAAATAGCCCACTTGCCTCTGTCGGCTCTTGACTTGACGAAAAAAAAGGTATATAATATAAATAACTATAGATATTTATAGTTGCAATTAACGAAAGAGGCTGTATTATGGATGAAAATAAGGTGAAAAGGGGCGGTATATCGGTTGAGACCGCACATATATTCCCAATTATCAAAAAATGGCTTTACTCCGAAAAGGATATATTCCTTCGAGAGATAGTTTCAAATGCAACCGACGCGGTGACTAAGCTTTGCCGTCTTTCCTCACTTGGTCAGTATGACTCGGGAGATGAAAAGTATTCGGTAAAGGTCATTCTTGATAAAGAGGCAAAAACGCTCACCGTATCCGATAACGGAATCGGCATGACCGAGGAGGAGCTTGAAAAATACATCTGCTCTATCGCGCTTTCGGGTGCGCTCGATTTTATTCAAAAATACGATGAAAATAATCAAAATAACGGCATTATAGGTCATTTTGGACTTGGATTTTATTCGTCGTTTATGGTTTCGGACACGGTGGAGCTCATTACTAGATCGTTTGCCGACGATAAAGCTCTGCGTTGGGTCTGCAACGGTGCGGGCGAGTATGAGATAGACGCCGCAGAAAGAGGCGAGCACGGTACTGACGTTATTATGCATATTTCGGACGAGGAGTCTGCGTATCTTGATGAAAATAAGATAAAAGATATCCTCGAAAAATACTGCTCATTTATGTCTGTTGATATTTACTTTGAAACTGAAGGAGATGAGTCCGACGAAGCTTCGCAGGACGCTTCCACGCCGATCAACGAGACCTCTCCCCTTTGGTTGAAAAACGCTTCGGATTGTACCGAGGAGGAGTACGCGGAATTTTATAAAAAGGTCTTCCACGATTACAGAGAGCCGCTTTTCCATATACATATAAACGCGGATTATCCGCTTAATTTCAAGGGAGTTCTCTATTTTCCCGCGAGAATCAACGAATACGAGTCCTACGAAGGACAGGTAAAGTTGTTTTACAACCAGGTATTCGTTGCAGACGATATCAAAGAGGTCATTCCCGACTTTTTGCTTATGCTCAAGGGTGTGCTTGACTGCCCAGAGCTTCCATTGAACGTTTCGAGAAGCTATCTTCAGGATAATGCGTATATTAAAAAGGTTTCTTCGCATATAGTCAAGAAGGTTGCAGACAAGATATGCTCACTTTGCAACGTAGACCGTGAAAAATACGAAAAGATCTGGAAGGAATTAAAGATATTCTTTGAATATGCCTCGCTTCGCGATAAAAAATTCTACGACAGAGTTAAATCTGCGTATCTGCTTGAATTGACCGACGGTACCTATATGACCGTTGACGAATATCTCAAGTGTTGCGAGGAGACGCACAAGGGAAAGGTCTATTACACCAACGACAAGGCTCTGCAGGCTCAGTATATCTCTATGTTTGAGTCTGAGGGCGCAAAAATCGCAGTTTTAGAGCATCAGCTTGACGTGCAGTTTATCTCTATGTGTGAGATGAACGACAGCGAGATAAAGTATGCTCGAATTGACTCTGACGTTGTCGATATGCTGAAGAGTGACGAAGATTCTGAGAGCAACGAGGGATTGGTCGCGCTTTTCAAGGACTCTGTCGGGAACGATAAGCTTGAAGTGAAATTTGAAGCTCTTAAAGACGAGAGCGTCCCTGCTCTGATCACTCTTTCAGAGGAATCGCGCCGCATGGAAGAAATGATGAAGATGTACGCGAGTATGGGAATGAATATGGGTGCAGACTTCCCCGTTGAATATACTCTCGTGCTTAATTCCAATTCGCATCTTATTGCGAAGCTTGATTCGGTAAATCAGACCGATTCGGAGAAAGCAAAGCTTATGGCGCTTGAGATATACCGCTTGGCGCTTATGTCTCAAAAGCGCATGTCGGCAGACGAGCTCAAAGCGTTTCTTACCGATAGCTTTAAGCTTTTGGGTATGCTGTAATGGGACTTATATATTCAAATATCCCCGAGCTTGAGGGCAGTAATACGGAGATCGTGCTGTCGAATTTAACCGGGCTTGAGAGTGATATAGAAACTATAATTGAGAAGCGTCTGGCGCATCTCTCCGAGCTTGCAGACGCGATATTGCGCGACGGTGATGATCCTGATATAGTCAAAAGCATCTTGCTCTCCATAATATCCGAGGGAAAAGCGGATTCGGGCAATATCATCGAAGAAAACAGACCTGCCGCAGATGCCGTTTTTTCAAGAATATCTCTTGTTGAGAGATTAATTTTGTTTAAGGAAATGCTCAGATCAGGTGTGATCAACAAGAAAAATATTTCTCGATATATCTTCCCCGATTCCGATATCGCGGTTTCGGAGGATGCCGCTGAACGTATAGCGTATTTGAAAAACTCGTACAATGACATTGCTTATATACAGTTCTCTTCTCTGTTTTCATCGCCAAGAGCAGCGTATTTTGCAAGTGTTAGCGACGTGTGTGAAAGCGTATATAACGGTAGCTGCGAATATTGTATTTTGCCCGTTGAGACTTCGTCAAACGGAAAATTACTATCTTTTTATGAGATGATCTTAAAATACAACTTTAAGATTACCGCCGTATATGATCTGCACGGAGAAGAGGGATATACGAGATATGCTTTGATCGGGAAAAGATCGGCACTTAACAACCCCTCGATTCGATCCAAAGCAAGAAACAGATATTTCGAATTTATTATGACTGAAACCGACACCGTGTCGCTTGAGGATCTGCTCTGCGCCGCGAATTTCTGCTCGCTGAAGCTTTGCAGAATAGACACCTTGAACACTCACACCCCCGCAAAAGCATCGGGAGCATACGTCTGCCCCGTGTTCCGTGCGGACGGCTCGGATATTCAGACGTTTCTGATGTTCCTCGGGATAGATTGTCCCGATTATATTCCAGTTGGGTTATATATGCAAATATAATTGAATAAACATAAAGAAAGAAGGAGAAAAGAAATGAAACACTATACCTACAAGCCCCATGGCGTTTGCTCGCGCCAGATCGACATCGATCTGGAGGACGGCATCATTAAAAACGTAACGTTCACGGGCGGATGCTCGGGAAACACTCAGGGAGTGTGCGCTCTTATCAAGGGAATGTCAGTAGACGAAGCTATCGAGCGTCTTCGCGGAATTCACTGCGGCCCCAGACCTACCTCCTGCCCCGATCAGCTCTCTATCGCTCTTGAGCAGGCAAAGGAAGCATAATCTAACTAATAAAAAATCTTGAAAGGATGATTATCATGAGTTACCTTGACAACTACAAGCTTTGGTTAAATTCCTCCGCAATTACCGAAAAAGAAAGACAGGAGCTTCTTGACATCGCCAACAACAACGACGAAATAAGATTTCGCTTTTCTTCGGGTCTGACGTTTGGCACGGCGGGTCTTCGCGGAACGATGAAGACAGGAATGAATGCGATGAACGTTTATACCGTTGCTCAGGCAACTCAGGGCTTGGCAACGCTTATCCACAAAGAAGGCAGGGCTCGTGATGGCGTTGCTATCGCGTACGACAGCAGAAACAACTCCGAGCTTTTTGCCAAGGTAGCGGCAGAGGTTTTGGCTGCGGCAAATATCCCCGTGTATATTTTTGACGCGCTCAGACCCACCCCCGAGCTCTCATTTGCTTTGCGTGAGCTTAAGTGTGTTGCGGGAATAAACATTACCGCTTCTCATAATCCCAAGCAGTATAACGGCTATAAGGCGTATTGGGAGGACGGTGCGCAGCTTCCCCCCGAGCACGCGAATACGGTTTATGAAGAGATCTGCAAGATAGATATTTTCAACGACGTCAAGAGAGTTGATTTTGACGCGGCTGTAAATGACGGTAAGATCAAAATTCTCGGCAAGGAGATGGACGACCTTTATCTTGCGCAGGTCAAGGCGCAGGCGGTCAATCCCGACGCTATCAAGGCGGTTGCTGACGAGCTGAAAATCGTTTACTCTCCCCTTCACGGTGCCGGACATAAGCTGATCCCCGAGGTGCTTGATAAGGTTGGTCTTAAGCATCTTTACAAGGTAGACGAGCAGTTCGTTATAGACGGAAACTTCCCTACCGTTGAAAAGCCCAATCCCGAATATGTTGAGGTTTTCGGAATCGGTATTGATATTGCCAACAGGGTTGGAAGTAATCTCGTAATCGCTACCGACCCCGATGCAGACCGTGTCGGCGTAGTCGCAAGAACCAAGGACGGCAGCTTCCGCACCATTACGGGTAACCAGATGGGCGCGTTGCTTATCGATTACATTATAACGGCTTACGAGGAGACGGGCACCATGCCTCCCGAGCCCTACGTTGTAAAGTCTATCGTTTCGTCCGAGCTGGCAACCAAAATATGTGATGCTCATAACGTAAAGATGTTTAACGTTCTTACGGGCTTCAAGTTTATCGGTGAGGTTATTAAAAACCACGAAAAGATGGGTCACGGCGACTATATCTTCGGTTTTGAGGAGAGCTACGGATATCTTAAGGGTACTTATGCTCGAGATAAGGATGCAGTCGTTGCGACGATGCTTATCTGCGAGATGACCGCGTACTATCACGCTAAGGGCATGACCCTTTACGATGCTCTCGAGAAGCTTTATGAGAGATACGGCTTCTGCTGTGAGAGAAACGTTGAGATATATATGGACGGTGTTGACGGTCCCGCAAGAATGGCGGCACTTCTCGACGGTATGAGAACCAACATTCCCTCCGAGCTCGGCGGCGTTAAGGTCGTTATGTTCGGTGACTACAAGGAGCAGACATTCACCGACGTTTCAAGCGGCGAGAAGACGTCTACGGAGCTTCCGAAGTCCGACGTTCTTTCGTTCAAGCTTGAAAATGGAGATGTGGTTGTAGTTCGTCCCTCAGGTACGGAACCCAAGGTGAAATTCTATTTTATGGTCTCTGCAAGAGATGAGATCACAGCTCTCTCTAATATCGAAAATTACAAAAAATCGCTTAATATCTGATCTGAAACTAAAAAACGGCGTTGTGTTTAAGGCACAACGCCGTTTTTGTATCAATTGTATGTCAATATGATGTTACGCAATCCTCGGTTATTTCAAAAGATACGCTTACCGTATCATCGCCGCGGAGGACTGTGAACTGTACGGTATCTCCCACGCGAGCATTCATCATAAAATCGATTATGTGGAATTGTCTAGTAATATCCTTCGTGACGCCGTTAAGCGTTGCGGATATTATGATATCGTCGGCTTGTATAGCGCCGTAAGCTATGCTGCCCTCGGAAACCTCTACAACTCCAACTGATTCGACGATGCTGACAAGTCCCCTGTCTTCGTCGTAAATGGCAGAGGAGTTTGTCGTGACAATCGTCACGCCAAGTAAACAACGCTGGAGAGTCGAGCAGTCTTTCTCAAAGCAATTATCTATTATGTTGTCAGCTACTGCTACCGCAAGCGCTGAAGGAATAGCGTAACCGATATTTTCAACGTTTTCGTCAATTATTTTGGCATTAACTATACCTATAAGCTCACCGTTGCAGTTAAAAAGTCCGCCGCCGCTGTTTCCGTGGTTTACAGCGGTATCTATTCTCATAACTCTGAAGGATGCTGTGGTTTTATTGTCGGGAGTAAGCATGTCTATATATTCGGAATCAACGCTTACTACGCCGCTAGAAACGGAGAGACCGCTTCCCTCTGCATTACCTATAGCGATCGCAGTCTGGCCTACCGATACGTAATCGGAGTTTGCAATGTCTACGGCGCGTACGCTGGAATTTTTGATAAGATCGCTATTTTCAACGTACAGTACGGCGATGTCGTAGTTGATCGAGCCGCCAACGTAGGTTGCTTTTATCTCCCAATCATTGTATTCGCTACCGTAGAGATATACGCTTATATCTTTACTGATACCCCTGTCAGCATCGTAAATAACGTGATAGTTCGTGATTATAAAAGCGCTTCCCTTTGATTTATTCAACTTGAATATTACGCCCGATCCCGCAGAATAACGTGCATTGGGAGTGTTGATTTCTCCGAATGTGCAGAAAACGCTGACAGAGCTTCTAAGTCCTGTTGATGTTGCCAAGGTGGCGGACGGCTCTTCAGAGGTTGAGGGATTCTGCTCGGTGTTACCGAGATTTTTATTGCTTCCGTCTGAATAGTTTATAACCAGCTCACCGTTTTCGTTTACAGTTACTCCGCTTACTCGATGGGAATCGCTGGGAGAGCATCCGGTAAACGTGAGTATTGAAATGATTAAGAAAGCAACTGTAACAATGCTTATTTTTTTGAAATTTTTCATGGATAGGGTCTCCTTTGTTACTTGATCACTACGTTATCATCGCCTAAAAGCTTTTTTAACTCTCCAATGGCATAATTTGAGTAAAACATCCGCTCACTGTATTCGGAATATTTACTGGTGCTTCCGTCGTAAAATATCACCTTTATAGTACCCTCGTTAAATATATCAACCATATTTTTTGCCTTAATGAACTCGTTGCCGATCATATCGGGCACACGAAGATATATTTTTTGAGGGACGATATGGGCTTCTTTGGTGGTAGTGGACTTTCGCGTAAGCACATTGGGGCTTGGCACAGCGGAATTTTGAGTCTGGTTAGCAGACGCATAGAGCGAAAGATACATAGAATATTTTGACGGTCCAAAATCATTCCGCCCGTCTAAATTTGCTATATCGTTAGACGTTATCTCATTTACATCCTTTTCTTTACTCGGCTCCGAAGCTTGCTTGGTCGAATAACGCTCGTTATCGATGAGTGCGCAAAGTGTATTTATGAGAATTTTGGGTTTTTCATCGTCTTTTACGGACACGGTTCCTTCTATATAGACCGCGCCGTCAACGAATATTTCGTGGTAATATTCATTATATTTTTTCGGGAAAACGATACATTCGACCTCACCAAACTTATCTTCAAGCTTGAAAAATGCCATCCTGTCGTCATTCTTTGTGGTTTTGAGAGAAACCGAGGTGATAATTCCCGCAAGATTTACTTTGTCCTTGTCGGAGTAGATCAACTCCTCGTCATCATCTGTCTCGTTAAGCTCTGCCGTTGTGATAACGCCAAGATCGTCGAGATGCTTTTGGTAGTTATCGAGCATGTGACCCGAGAAATACATTCCCGAGGCCTCCTTTTCAAGCAAGAGCAATTCCCTTACGCTGTATTCGGGGATATCGGGATACTCAAACGAGGGTACGTCGATATCGCCTAATGAAAACATATCCATCTGACCGATGGGATTATTCCTGTTCTTTTGTTGAACGTTGTCGATTATAGTTTCATAAGACGACAACAGCTGAGAACGGTAAAGCCCAAGACCGTCAAATGCTCCGCACTTTATAAGTGCTTCAACCTGACGCTTGTTCAGATCCGACACTGCGCTCATACGCTCGACAAAATTATCAAACGATGTGAATAATCCGTTCTCGGCTCTTTCTTTCATAATCGCCTCGATAAATTGCTTGCCCACGTTCTTTAGCGCAAGCAGACCAAAACGGATATTTCCGTTTTCTCTATCCGTGCCAAATGTCACGCGGCTTCCGTTTATATTGGGTGGAAGCACGGATATGCCGAATTTTGAGCATTCGGTTATATATTCCGCGCTCTTGACCTGATTTCCAAGCACGCTGGTCAGAAGAGCCGACATATATTCGCCCGTGTAATGCGCTTTAAGGTATGCCGAGCGATAGCTTATGACCGCATACGCGGCGGCATGAGCCTTGTTAAACGCGTAATTAGCAAAGCTCGACATATCGTCGAAAAGCTTTTCGGCTTTATATTTCTCCACACCATTGGCAGCCGCACCGCTTATAAATGCTTCTCTTTCCGCCTCAAGCACGCTTGCCTTTTTCTTCGACATAGCACGGCGCACAATGTCCGCATGACCGTAGGTATATCCCGCAACCGTACGGAATATGCTCATTACTTGCTCTTGATAAACGGTGCAGCCGTACGTGGATTTCAGTATCGGCTCAAGCATTGGCAGGTCGTATACTACCTTTGACGGATCGTGTCTGCACTCGATAAACCGCGGTATAGAGTCCATCGGGCCCGGACGGTATAGCGACAGGACGGAAATTATATCGTCGATGCATTCGGGACGAAGATTTTGCAAAACCTGCTTCATTCCCGTTGACTCAAGCTGGAAAACTCCCGCCGTATCTCCTCGTGAGATAAGATCAAAGGCCTTTTTATCGTCAAGCGGTATCTTTTCGATATCAAAATCGGGCTCGGATTCCTTTATCTGAACCTGAGCATCGTTTATTATAGTAAGATAGCGCAAGGCAAGAAAGTCGAACTTCAAAAGTCCGAGATCTGCGATAGTATCCATATCGAATTGCGTAACGAGTGTGCCGTTGCTGACCGACAAGGGTACGTAGTCAGAAATGGGCCTGTCCGTAATGACAACACCTGCGGCGTGCACCGAAATATTGCGAGGCATTCCCTCGAGCGACATCGCGGTGTCGACGAGCTTTCTGATCTGCTCCGATCCCTCGTAAAGCTCCTTAAGCTCGGGAAAACGAAGCGCGTTCTTCAGAGTTATTCCAAGCTCGTGCGGAATTGCCTTTGCAACCACGTCTACGTCGGAATATGACATACCCATAGCGCGACCGCAGTCGCGTATAGCCGCCTTTGCGGCAAGCGTGCCGAAGGTTATTATTTGTGATACGTGTTCTCTGCCGTATTTTTGTGTCACGTAGTCGATGACCTCGTCGCGACGGTTGTAGCAGAAGTCCATATCGATATCGGGCATGCTGACACGCTCGGGGTTAAGAAAGCGCTCGAAAAGCAGATCGAATTTTATCGAATCGATATCGGTGATACCGAGAAGAAAGGCAACCAGACTTCCCGCGCCCGATCCACGTCCTGGACCCACGGGAATGCCCGATCTTTTCGCAAATCCAACGTAATCCTGAACTATAAGGAAATAGTCCGCGTATCCCATTGAATTGATGACCGATAGCTCGTAGTCGATTCTCTCGCGGTACGCGCCCTCGTTGTTGTGGCTCTCGTTTCCGAAAGCGAGATGACCGTTCTTTTGGCGATTTTCAAGACCGCTGAGAGTCAGCTCGCGCAGGTACTGCTCGGCGCTCTTGCCGTCGGGACACGGGAATGACGGCAGACAAACCTTGTCAAATTCAAGCTCAAGATTGCAGGCGTCGGCGATCTTCAGCGTGTTTTCGATAGCGCCGTTGTATGCGCCGTAAATGCGCTTCATCTCGTCCGTCGTCTTGATATAGTAATCGTTGGTATCAAAGCTTGGTTTATTAGCGCTGTCGAGCGTGGTGTTGGTCTGAATACACATCAGTACCTGTTGGATCTCGGCATCCTGACGGCGAAGATAATGACAATCGTTAGTGGCAACCATGGGAAGCCCCGTCTCCTCTGCAAGCTTTACAAGCAGAGGCATTATCTGTTTCGTTTCCTCCGTGCCGTGATCCTGAAGCTCGATATAATAGCTGTCCTTGCCGAATATTGAGGCGTATTCAAGCGCGGTCTGCTTTGCTCCCTCGTAGTCGCCTACCGACAAAAGCCTCGGTATCTTGCCCGAAAGGCATGCGGACAGAGCTATAAGCCCCTCGCTATGCGCTCGGAGCAGCTCCTCGTCTATTCTCGGCTTTGAATAAAAGCCCTCGGTGTAACCCTTGGATACAAGGTAGATAAGATTCTTATATCCCGTCATATTCTTGCACAGAAGAACAAGGTGATAATAAGAACCGGTATTGTTACGCTTATCAAATCGTGACGAGGTGGCAACGTAGACCTCACAGCCTATGATCGGCTTGATGCCTGCCTTTTTGCAGGTCTTATAAAATTCGATTACTCCGTACATATTGCCGTGGTCGGTTATTGCAACGGCATCCTGATCGCATTCGCGAAGTCGATCGGGGATATCTGCTATACGGCAAGCGCCGTCGAGCAGACTGTATTCACTGTGAAGATGAAGATGAACGAATTCTCCCATAACGCATGCCCTTTATTCAGATTTTTCAGATTAGCTTTCTCTTTTTTGCAAGCTCGGTAATTTTAGAGAGTCTGTGATTAAGTCCCGATTTTGAGATCGGAGGATTATGAATTGCGGCAAGCTCCCCGAGGCTCATATCGGGATTTGCTATACGTAGCTTGGCGGTCGTCTTGATATCCTCGGAGAGCTCCTCAAGCATTCCGTTCGCAATAAGCGCCTCTATAGATGCAATCTGTGCACCTGCGGCATTTACCGATCTTGCTATATTCCTTGCCACACAGTTGGTCGCTCTGTTTTCCGCGTTGCGATAGTCTTTTTCAACGTACGCGTCCAAAAAGTCGAATATTATTTTGTTTGCGCCGAAAACGCTTAACACGTATTCTATTGCCGACTCGTTGCGGTAAAATATGCCGTATCCGTCCTTGCGCGGTGTGATTCCCGGTGCTTCGGGACCAAGCTCCTCAAGGATAGAGTGAACTAGCATTGCCCTTGTGTCGTTTGGCACGTGAATTTCGAGAGAATAGGACTTTTTGGGGTCGCTGACACTGCCTCTTGCGCAAAATACCGCGCGCAAAAAGACCGATTTGCAGTCCTTACACTTAAAGAATGACGAAAGCGCGTCAATATCCTCGTCGCTATCGGAAAACGAGTCTGCAAAGCTCAAAAACTCGGATATTTTGTGGGATCTGAAGCTAAGCTCAAACGCTTTGAAGCAGCCACGGTTGATAGCCTTGCGCTCGGGCTCAATATTGTAAATGCTTTTCAGAAAATGGCAGAATTGCTCGGCAGTAGACTCGTCGGTAAGCTTTACCGAAATGACGTCGCCCAGAGCAGATGCAGAGAGCATCACACCGAAAATATAAGCCTTTTTACAGCAGTTATTCTTTATTGCAAGCGCGTTTAATTCGTCCTTGACTTGAGATGAAAATGACATATATCAGCTTCCCCGTTCTTTATCTTGGGATATAAATGACCTCGCATTCAAGCTCTACGCCGAATTTTTCGAGGACTGTTTTCTTTGTGTGCTCGATCACGGCAAGCACGTCACGGCAGGTCGCTCCGCCGCGATTGACGGTAAATCCCGCGTGCTTTTCGGAAACCTGCGCACCGCCGACCGTGTAGCCCTTAAGCCCCGAATCCTCGATCAGCTTTCCTGCGAAGAGATTGCCTGCGGGTCGCTTGAAGGTGCTTCCCGCGTTGGGATATTCAAGCGGCTGCTTTTCTTTTCTTGCATTTATATTTTTTGACATAGCCGCAAAAATTTCCTCGGCGTCTCCCTCCTTCAGCTCGATAAGAGTTGAAAGAATAACGTATTCGGGATGCTCTGCAAAGACAGAATGGCGGTAAGAAAAGAGGTGTTCATCCTTACCTATTACCTTGATCTCGTTGCTTGTTGGATCGTAATATTCGGTTTCAACAACCACGTCGGACATCTGACCGCCGTACGCGCCCGCGTTCATATAAACAGCGCCGCCAAGCGTACCGGGAATTCCGTAAGCAAATTCAAGCCCGGTAAGGCTGTGCTTTTTGCCCGTCTCCGATGCAAGCTCGGTAAGTGATCTGCCGCACTCGGCGCGGATAAACGTGCCCGATACCGTATGTATATATTCGGCAGAGCTCATATTTTTTGTGAAAATGACTACACCGTCAAAGCCGTCGTCGTCGAAAAGCAGATTGCTTCCGTTGCCGACTATGATGTGCTTTACGCCGCCCTGCCTCGCGCTCTCGATCGCGCTTATCATTTCTTCTTTATTCTCGGGAAAGACTGCGTAACGCGCAAGTCCGCCAATTTTAAACGACGAGTGCTTTGAAAGCGGTTCGTTTTCAAGAACCGTAAGCCTACTATCGAAATCAAGATTCATTGTATGGCATCCTTTCAGGTAAGATGTTATAAAACTATGCCCTCTATTTGAGAAAGGTTACTTATTGTGTAAGTTATTTTCATATCCTCGGGTGCTTTTTTACCGTTGGGGTTGAACCAGCAGGTGTCGATTCCAGCGTTTATTCCTCCGCGGATATCGGAGGTCAGCGAGTCGCCGATAACGAGAGCATTTTGGGGATCGTAATTTGGAATACGCTTGCTGATTATCTCAAAATACTTGGGCGACGGCTTGTCGTAGCCGATGTCCTCGGAAATAAACACGTCATCGAAATATTTTGCGAGAGGAGATGCGCAAAAGCGCTTTTGCTGAACCGATTTAAAGCCGTTTGTGATTATATACATTTTGAATTTTCCGTAAAGCTTTTTGCAGATCTCCTCTGCTCCGTCAAGAAGATAGCACTTCTCCGAAAGCTTTTCGGGATAGAGCTTCGATATGATCTCGGCGTCGAAATCGAAGCCGTAGTAATCTAAAAGCGATCTCCAGCGCGCGACCATAAGAGCGGGCTTGGTTATCTCGTTTCGCTCGAGCATTTTCCAATATCCGTCGTTGATCTCGGAGTATTTTTTTATGATCTCGTCGGTCGTGGGCAGGCCTGCAAATTCAAGGCAATCTATCACCGCCTCATATTCCGAGCGGTGAAAATCAAGCAGAGTTGCGTCTGCATCGAAGAGCAAGATTTTATATTTTGACATAATAAGGTCCCCATAAGTCATAGTATAACATAATTATACTATATATTCCCGCAAAATGCAACACCAAATTTTTACTTTCGGACGTTTCTCGCCAAAAATGGAGGGTTTTTGAAAAAGCCGAGCATCGCTAAATCGCACGCTCGGCTTGTGTAACATATTTGAAATGGATTATAACAGATCGCAATAGCAATTCAAACATTTATCTCTGTGCTTATCGTTATTTAGTCCGCAAACGATACAACGCTTTTTGTCCTCTTCCTCTGACGGAACAACGTATAAATACTTGAAGCCGTAATACTTGTGTACCCTATCTCCTATTTTAAAGTCATTTACATGATCTGTAATCTTTCCTTGATTAGGGAGATCAGTCTTTGCAGACAAAATCCCCATAGTGTTTTTGAGTGCTTCTCCTACAGATGTTGCAGCGTGCTCTATTGTTTTGCCGTCATCTGTTTTTATTGTTAATATCAACTCTTGTTTATCATATACATTGAATCGCCCGAGAGTACGCCAATACGTTCCAACGCTTTGTTTTACTTCTGCATTAGATATGACTCCGCTCCACGATGAATCAATCAATTTCATGGGAACGCCGGTAATAAGAAACGGCAAGGTCATAAAGAGAACGTAGCAGCCAATTTGAACGCCGACATAGCTTTTCGGACTATATCGAGGCATAGGGAAAATGCGCTCTCCCCACATAATGATAGCGAACAGAAACAGAGCGAAAAGGATACAGCAGGAGGTCACTCTGACAATGATATTTTGTCTACATCTTTTTTGCAGAGACTTTGGGAGAGCAGGACGATAGTTATTATTTGTCATAGTTTTCCTCCATTGTTGTAATTACTTAAAATTAGCTTGTTACATGATTCAGGATGATAAACATCGGTTAGCATTGTCATATCAAATCGCAATAGCAATTCAAACATTTATCTCTGTGCTTATCGTTATTTAGTCCGCAAACGATACAACGCTTTTTGTCCTCTTCCTCCGACGGAACAACGTATAAATACTTGAAGCCGTAATATTTGTATACCCTATCTCCTACTTTATAGTCATTCAGATGGTCGGTAATCTTGCCGG
>SVRA01000099.1 GCA_015065075.1 Oscillospiraceae bacterium | reverse complement strand
AGCAGGAAGCAACGGAATACGATCCAAGGCGTCAGACCCCCGGACAGCACGACCGTAGCTGGCAGGTGTGCTGCGGCAAAGAGAAGCGCCGCAATTATGTTGGCAATCACGAAAACGCTTGACGGTATGGTTTCCTTGTCGTATTTTTTATAGAAAAGCTTCCATACTATCAGCGCGATCAGCGACATAAAGAATAGACGGAGCATCACCTCTTCAACAATTCCGCCGTAGAGCACGGACGCAATCACGTTGCTTGCGGTTATATCTGCGGCATAGGATTCCTTCACAGGCTCGATAAAGCTGCCAAAGGTCCAATAATCGAGACTGAAAATAACACCACCCACCAGGGAAATCACAAGTGTTGTGATGAGGCTCTTTTTCTCAATTCGGATCGGACGCCACAGCCCCACCTTGTTGGCGATAATATATCCGAAAATTCCGCAGACAAAGGCATATCCTGCCGCCTGTATTCCGGTTATAATGACCAGAAGCTCGATGCTGCCGATCTCGGCAATAGTCTCTGCAACTATCTCCTCAGGCAACAGCTCAATCTGGTAGATTCCCGTGAATATTCCTGCCACGAGGGCTATCGGCACCAGGCAGAGAGCAAATAATAACGGTTTCTTGAATTTTGTCATAGTAAACACCTCCATAACAATATTATACAGCATTACGTGGCGTCATGAGCAATACCTTACGCAAGGGGATTTTCGAAAAACATCTCAACTATTAGTTGAATTTTCGTATTTTTCGGTATTTCTTAGTGTATTACCCCTCGCTTCGTTGATGAAGCGAGGGGTAATGTTCTCCCTTATGGATTTTGTTGTTTCTTTTTCAGTGTTTTATTGAGATTTGTTGTAGTTCTTTTAATTATTGAATAAATTATAGCCCAAATTACGATATAACCCACAACAAAGATTGCCGAGAATACTATAATCGGTATTATGCCAAAGTTAAGCCAATCGTTAAGCAGATAAGTGACGAGATAGCCGATATACAAAACACCGCCATGAATTAAAATCGCCGTCATTAGCGGCAAACGCTCAACTTGATAGATGGCGTTCATACCGCCAGCAATAAAGGCAAGTGCGGTCAATGAAAATATACCTACGCAGACTTGATCAACAGTTAAGGTGTCTATGGAGGTAGATTGCTTCACGATCAAATAGACTATCGCCAGAACGATCGGACCGATACCCGAGGCAATGAAGCCGCGGCGTAAAAACTCCAAACCAAACCTTTTCATATTCCTTCATACCTCCTTCTTATTTCCGCAAAGCAACGCCTTGAAACATATTCTCGATAGCCACATTGAAATATTGCATCGATACCACCGCTGAATACCGCGTCAAATCGCTGAATACGGTGTTCATTTGCAATGGTCGACTTGTTAATACGAATAAAGCAAGATGGTAAAATGTCCTCTAAATCACGTAGCCTGTCTTTGAGCGTATAGCGATTTCCGACTATATCGATGGCGACCACTTTCCTATCAAGAATGGTGATGCATTCTATTTCCCCAAAGGACAGCTTTCGCATTTCTTCATCTCGGTATCCCATAATAAAGTCAGCACCCGAAAAGCTGCGCACGAGATCTTCTATCTTTTGTGTTAGCGAAGATGGCGAGTGAACGATTGCTATTATTTCTTCTTCTGCATCCTTGTCAATAATGAGTTTGTACTTCATTTCCTGTATTCCTTACTGTTTTTTCATTTGTCTGAGAAAGCATAGCATGGCAATTGCCGTTATTGTGACACTATACAATAAAATCGGTAAAACGTGTGCTGCTGCAAGATCAAAATTTCCGCTGAATAGTGCTTTTTCCATTTCTACTGCGTGAACGAATGGGAGCGCATTCGCTATTTTCTCGAAGAAGCCCCCCACGAGAGAGAGATCAAACCATACCCCCGAAAGCCATGCAGAGAGATTGGTAAGTAATGCTCCGCAGATGCCGCCGACCTGCTTGACGCCCAAAACACTTCCGCATAAAAGTCCAAGCGAGATATTGAAAACAACCATGGGTATCATACCGATAACCGCATAAACAATATTCACGCTGAGCGTCAGTCCTAATGGGATTGCAACAAGGTAGCAGATAAGCGTCTGACCGAGCGCAATAGGGAGAAGTGGGAGCATATATCCCATTATAAAATCAAAGTACGTAAGAGGTGTTGTGTACAGTCTTTGCAAGAGTGCGCTTTCTCGGTCTTTAGCAACCAAGGTTGCCGAGAACAACGTCACAAACGACAATCCGAACACGGTAATTCCCGGAGTCAATGTGTCGATTTCAAATAAGCTCACGGGTATATTTGTCTGCAAGGCACTGAGAAGCAATAGCAATACCAACGGGAATCCCAATCCGAATCCAAGGTTGATCGGATCGCGTAAAATCTCCTTCGTACATCTTTTGGCAAAGGTCATCATTCTCATACCGCGCCCTCCTTTACGATAGAAACGAACGTCGCTTCAAAATCGTTTGTTCCGGCTCTCTCGTTAAGCTCCTTCACAGTGCCTTGTGCAAGAAGCTTGCCGTTTTTCATAATGCCTATGCGGTCGGAGAGTGCCTCGGCTTCCTCCATATAATGTGTTGTCAGAATAATCGTTACGTTGCCCTTCAAAGACCTAATGGTTTCCCAAAGCTCGTGCCTTGCTATAACGTCAAGCCCAAGAGTGGGTTCGTCCAAAAATAGAATTTGAGGCTCGCTGATCAGTGCCATTGCAATACTGACACGGCGCGCGTAACCGCCCGATAGCTTACCGGCTTTCCTTTGCAAAACGGTATCTAAACCGAACCTCTCAGAAAACTCTCTGATTTTCAACTTGGTCTTTTCTTTCGAGAATCCGTGAATGCCACATATCAGTTCAAGGTTCTCCTTTACGGAAAGGTTAGGAGCAACCGCTGTTTCTTGCGGCGATACACCAATCAACCGCTTTACCTGTTCCGATTCCTTTGTTATACTGTAGCCGCCTACAACGGCATCCCCGTTCGTAGGCATTGTTAGGCAAGAAAGCATTTTTATTGTTGTAGTCTTTCCCGCGCCGTTTACGCCAAGCAGGGAGAATAGCTCTCCCTCACGTATTTCTAAATCAAGCTTATCTACGGCAGTTATATTTTTGTATTGCTTGACAAGCTCGACCGTTTTTATCGCGTGCATTTTTTATCCTCCGTTTCTTCTTTGCTCATGGATAATATTATAACAAATAAAAACGGAGAAATGTACTTTTTTGTCTATTCGGTCGTTTTTTATGTCTTATCGGTTTTTATGCGAGGAGTTAAACAGTAAGCCCTCGCTCCGAGAAGAACGAGGGCTTATTTTATGCTGCTTTACGCTTCTTTGTTTTCGCGAGATACCAAACAACGCATACTGCGAGATTGATCACGTGCAAGGATAGCAAGCCTGCGCATAGTACTATCATTTCGTCAGAAGGAATACCACCCCGAGATGAAGGAATTACTCCCGAAATGCGAGAATAAGTCCTTGCTTATGAATCAATTTCTTCCGTAGCAGCTTTTTTATCGAGCATTCTCGCCTTAATTTCTTTCCCAACCCGAACAAGAAGAATGATACCAAGCGCGGCGGTCAGCATATTGACTCCGACGAAGTTGAACCAAATTCCGTCAAGTCCGAAGCTCCAGAGCGAGCCGAGAATGATAACGGGGAAGATAAGCGCCGTCGATACCGACATACAGGTCGCCAGAACGGGCTTTTCGATCGCACTGAGGAAGCCTTGCGTTGTCACGCCAAACCATCTGAACAGATATGCGAAGCAGAATAGCCTGATCGCGCGCGTGGATTCCTCAAGCAGCATCGCATCCTCAGCCTTGACGAACAGAGAAGCGATGACGTCGGGCAAGAAAAAGAGAATAGAGGTCGATACAAGACCAACGATCGCCGTGCCGATATAAGCGCATTTGACGATCCTTTTAACTCTGTCGTAGCTTTCAGCGCCCCAGTTGTAGCCGATCGCGGGCGAGAGCGAGTCGCTGATTCCGTAGAGAAGCGGCCAGCAAAGATCGCTCGAGTACATCAAAACGGCGTATACCGCGACCGCCGTCGTGCCGCCGTTCTCACCCCAGGCCTTGACGCCGAGCGTCATCAGGGAAATGTTCATCAGGATCGACGTAATACGTCCCGAAACGTTGTTCAGAAATACGGGAGAGCCGCAGGCGGCGATCTCCTTGAACATAGAGACGTGAAATCTCGGTTTCGTAAATTCGAGAAGCGTTTTGCGGCGCAAAAAGGGGATCATTGCGATAATAGAGCAGACGCACATTGAGATCGACGTAGCAAGCGCCGAGCCGACGACGTCCATATCAAGTCCGATGAGAAAGAAGGTCAGAAGACCGAGAGTTGCAAAATTCGAGCAGACGTTGATCGCCATACTCGTTTTTACGTATCCGCTGATTCGCAGATAGTTGTCCATCGCAAAGAATATCGAGGAAAGCGGACTGCAAAGCGCGCAGGTTCGCAAGTATCTGACCGAGGTGTCAAGCAGAACGTCGTCCGCGCCCATAAGACGACAAAGCGGCTCCGCCGCGAAGAACATCACCGCACCCATTATGACCGACGTAATAAATATCATGATCACCGAGCAGGAGAATACGTTGTTTGCCGTTTCCTTGTCCTTTTTGCCGAGCGCGATCGAGATCGGCACCGAAGCGCCGACTCCGATAAGATCGGCAAGAGAGAAGTTGATCATAACCAGCGGCATAGCAATATTTACCGCCGCGAATGCGCCCTCGCCGAGTTTTTGACCTATAAATGCGCCCTCAATAATGCTGTATATCGACATCGCGAACATACTGATCATACCGGGCAGAGCTACTATGAAAAATAGTCGCCACGGCT
>SVRA01000098.1 GCA_015065075.1 Oscillospiraceae bacterium | reverse complement strand
ACAAAATTATTTGCAAGTCGCCAGTCGTGAATGAAGGGTATCTGCTCAAGAGCTCTACCAATAAGACCCGAGGTCGTAAAGAGCTTTGAAACGTAAAGCAGCGATACGAACTGCGGGATCGCGATGGTCATAACGAGCACCGTTCTCCAGAACTTCTTGATCTTTATTCCCTTCTTGTTTATCATAATCGCGACGAACATACCAAGGAAATAGTTGGTAAAGGTTGCGAAAAAAGCCCACATAAGAGTCCATGAAAGGATCTCACCAAAGGTAAGACCGAGGCCTCCCTGACCGAAGTTAAAGAGCTCGTTAAAATGCTCAAATCCTACCCAGCTGAAAAGATTGGAGTATCCGTCGTGTGCCGCGTCGTAGCTTGTGAACGCAATAAGCACCATATAGATAATGGGAAGCACGGTAAATGCCAAAATTCCCGCTAAAGGAAGAGCAAGAAGTGTTTTGTGGAACTGATCGTCGAGAAGCGACCTCATATCTTCCTTGCCGCTTCTTATCTTTTTGCCCTTTGCAGTGATATCCATACAGATACGGCACTGCTTGACCTGAAGTCTCCAGGTGTAGATGAACGCGAAGATAAATATGAAGGTCAGAAGTCCGTAAAGCATTACCTTGACGGAATCATCGCCCCATATAGTAATATACTGGTCACTTACGGGGTCGTATACGTTCTTTTGGGGCTGTACCGTACCGATAGTGCTGCCTATCTTAAACCAGTTACCCTTTGCCAGCCAATAGATTCCTCCGCTTGGCAGAACCATATATACTATAAACACGATCTCAAATAACAGGAATAATATTCCTCTCATTATTTGTCCATAGAACAAATTTCCAAATCCGAAGATAAAGAAGGAGAGCCTTACCGCCCAGTTTCCTCTCTTGAAGGTCGAGCCGATATCAACGAATTCGTCCTTGACCGCGACACCGCAGTTTTTGAAGAATCCGCCTAACTTCTTAATTCCCTTCCATATAGCCGACGGAATAGCGCAAATAAATAACGCAAACTTATACCAGAAAGCCTGCCATTTATTCAGTTTTAAATAATCCAGATCGCTTAGTCTTTTCATAATACCAATATAAACCGAGTTTATATAACTCCTTTCCAATCAGAGTGCTTATAACAAGAAGACATTGTTAGCCGACACACAAGACAAGTGTCCGTCCTATGCATCGGCTAACAATGCCTTTTTGTGAGAAGGCGGGGGCTTGCGCCCCCATAGCCTTCAAAATTCATTTATTATTCAGCGGGAACAAGCTCGATGGTTACAGCAGTATCGCTGATCACCAGCTTAACTTGATACTTACCACTAGCTTCAACAACGATATTAGCACCATTGTTTACACCGTCTGCACCGTAGTTGTTATCCCAGGAGAGACCCTGACGAACCTTGAACTCTTCGCCCTGTGTCATTTCGATCGGAACGGAGATCCAAGTGCCTGCGGGATCCTCAGTCATGGTATAGTCGGTGTCCCAATTGGTATTACCAACAGTACCGATAACCGTCCACGCATATCTCTTTTCAGGAGGAATTTCCAACCAAGAACCGATAGCTGCATCATAGTTATCAAGAGCAGCCTGAAGATCTGCATCGGAGGTAGCGTTCTTAGCGTCTGCACCAAGAACCTTTGCTATATCCCACCAAGCGCCGCCAATCTGACCCTGAGGTACGCAGTTTTCAGATGCTGCCTGCTTAGCAAATGCTGCAAGAGAAAGGTTGGACTGAACTACCTCGGACTTTGCAGCCTCAATGTTAGAGGGTCCCCACTGGAACTCTGTTGCTCTCTGGAGCTGGCACTCTTCACCTGTGAGGTACTGAGCGAGGAGAGAAAGAACTGCTGCTCTCTTAGTATCGGTCTGAGGCTTAACACCCATCAGCTTGTAGCCGGTGAATCCACCGAGGTGGTAGGACTTGCCGTCAACTTCGAAGGAAGGAAGATCGGTTGCACCGAGATTTGCACCAAAGTGCGCTTCTGCTGCACCCGCGTTCCAGATACCCGTAACGATAGCGCCAGCATCGGTGAATTCATCTGCGTTAGAGTCGTAGCAAGGAGACTTAGCGAGCTTCTGCATACCCTTCATTGCGATAAGGCCTGCTGCAGAGTTGAAATCGTCGTCAATGCCTATGAACTCACCACTCTCGTTCATCGTCCAGGTGGAGTGACAACCGGTTGCGAAGAAGAAGGATGCGGTGTACCAAGCGTTCTCAAGAGCGTAACGGAACTTCTTGCCGTTCTTCTCACAAGCTGCGATAATAGCCTCGAGGCTATCAGCATCTTCTTCAGAGATGATGCTCTTATCGTAGTACAGGAAGTAACCGTTATCGCTGGTCATAGGATAAGCGTAGATAGAGCCTGCAACGGTTGCTGCTGCTACGGAGCCTGCATCGTTGTTTGCCTTAATGGTCTCTGCTGCCTTTACGCCGGGCTTAGCGAGTGCGCCTGCCTGAACGAGACGAGCGAGCTGGTCCTGTGCGAAGCAGTAAATGTCGGGGGCGGTTGCAACGTCTGCAACTACCTTCGAGCCTGCATCAGCCTCGGTAACGCCTTCGATAGAAGCGTTGATCTTGATACCAGGGTTAGCTTTTTCAAAAGCTGCGATCTGCTGCTTGAACTGATCAGCAACACCGTCTTTTTCGGAAACCCACATAACGATATCGTACGTACCTGCGAGATCCGTATTGCCGTCGTTGTCGCCCTTACCGCCCTGATCACATGCAGCGAAGCATGCAACGAGCATAATAGCAGCCAAAACAACGGCTAAGATTTTACTCATTTTCATAAGTAATCCTCCTAAAAATGTTTTTTTATTATGCGCCTCTCGGCACCTCTATTATTATAATATTTTTGAGCATATTTGTCAAGATAATAATAAACTAAAGGTTGATTTTCGGCGTTTTGAACAAAATTGATTGAAATATTTATTACACAATGACAAACAAACTTTAACTAATTAATTTGAATATTCGTCGAATGCAGGCAATTTTTTGCCATTATAATCGAAAAGACATTGATTTGCCCATTCGTTCGAGGTCGATTTCCCTTCCTCATGAATATATTGCTGACCCGCCGCCGATGCCCAGCATATATTTTTGCCCGGCAGCCACAAGGGCTCCCAATAAAAGACTCCGTCTACTTCGTGCTCTCGCGCCTTTTGCAAAAAATCTCTTACGAAATCCGCTTGTCCCTTGGGTGTCATCGGATATTTTTCGGTAACTCCCGCAACGTACGCTCTCTCCGAATCGATAACAAGTCTTCGCGCCTCTCCGTCAAGCAAATAGGAGTCGGAGGTGAAGCCGTAGCCAAGCTCCATTACCATAATTCCCTTTCCAAAACGGCGGCAAGCATCGAGATTTTCAAAAAGCTCGTCGGGAGTGCCATGCCAATAGGGATAATATGAAGCTCCGATGATATCGTAGTCAACCGACGCATTTTTCATTTCGGTGAAGAACTCGCCGTAGACCGCTTTATCGTTGCTTCGCTCGAGGTGGAGAATTATTTTTGCTTCGGGAGTTATCTCGCGGCAGGCGCTGCAACCAGCCTTGACAAATCGGCAGAAATTTTCGTAGTTTCCTCTTTTTCCGTCGGTCTCAAGCTTTCCAAGCGGCCACAGCATGCCGTTCGTGATCTCGTTTCCGACCTGAATAAGCTCGGGAGCAACGCCTGCCTCGCGCGCCTTTATAAGACAGTCCTTTGTGAACTTATAGACCGCGCTTACCATTTCGTCGACGTTGTGATATATCCAAGCCTTCGGTATCATCTGCTTGCCCGGGTCTGCCCAAAAATCGCTGTAATGGAAGTCGAGCAAAAGCTTATATCCCTTGCTTTTTGCCAGCTTTCCAAGCTCGATATATCGGTCAATATCGCATCCGCCTGCGAGATAGGGCTCTCCGTCGGGGCTGTAAGGATCGTTCCAGACCCTTATGCGCATATAGTTGACTCCGTTTTTAACAAAAGCATCGAGGGGATCTATCTGCACGTCGTCGTCAAAGTATTTTGCTCCGTTTTCAAGCTCCTCAAGATAAGTTGACACGTCAACGCCCAGTATCATTGTTCCCCTCCGATATGCTCTTCAAACCTCACGGGCTCATTATCTGCACCGAAATCAACGACTCGCTTCGTCATTGCGCGATATCTGAATCTCGCCATATCGTTAAGACGGAGAACGTCCTCCTCCTTGCCCGAAAAGCTGCAACGCAGACAGTAGTATTCCTTTTTTTCTTCGTCAAAAAACATATCTATATCGATATCCCTCATAAAGCAGGAGGGACATCTGAAATTCAATTTGCCTTTCGTAGCTTGAGCCATGTTTTTACCTCTCCTTTACTTATAGTCTTGCGTACACCGATGTGATAGACGGGCGAGAAGGCTATTCCCTCCTCAGCCACCGCTTCATCGCAGTCGCCGCCCATTTCCACCTCGGTCAGAACGTCGGGGATCGTAACGTAGGTGCGCTTTGCGTCGTTTTTGACTATTTTTCTGCCAAGATATGCAAATTTCATATCTTCATCGTCGACACCGAGGGTGACACCGGTCATATCTGCCTGATATTCGGTCGTTCCGAACGCTCCCGTGAAATATTCGTAGAACGTGACCTTTTCATCGCCGATATCGTTCAATATTCGGCGCTCGGTGATGATATCTCCCTCGCCCTCGACGATAGTGTAGACAGATTGGATCACTATATCAAGACCTCCGAGCGTTACTGTAACGGGATCGGCAGTGAGGCGAACTCCTCCGTCGATCTTTTCGTAGACCGCCATAGTTCTGCACAGACAGAGATCGGCACTCTCGCCGCGACAGCTTATCTTACACGATCTTACCGTGCCTGCGCCCGCGTAGTGAGTAAAA
>SVRA01000097.1 GCA_015065075.1 Oscillospiraceae bacterium | reverse complement strand
GCTTCGGCTGGACTGTGAAGGTTTGATTGATATAATATGTGGGGGAGAGGGCAAAACTTTTTGGGAAAAGTTTCGCCCTCTCCCCCACGCCCCCTCTCCCACTTCAAAAACTTCCTGTAAAATGGGCAAGGAGGTCGAGAGTGGAACTGCCGATTTGGGAGAACGCCACACGTGCCAAAGCCGCACCGCAGGTGCCTTTTTGGAAAAAGGTTTCCTTCCCCCCCTCCCTGCACCCACCCCCAATCCTTCAAAAACTTCACAAAAAAAGGCATTTACAAATTTCGAATTTTGTAATCATTTTTCTTAAGTTTTTCTTGACAGAGAGGAGAGAAAATAGTATAATTATATCGTAATATTTTTTTCGGTTCCGTAAAAAACAACGGACGCCTCAAAAAGAGGTAAAAGGAGTAATTATGAATCTGCTTTACAAAGGTAAAACAAAAGACGTTTACGCTCTTGAAAACGGCAACGTTCTTCTTAAGTTCAAGGACGATTGCACGGGTAAGGACGGAGTGTTTGATCCCGGTGAGAACAGCGTAGGACTTACCATCGACGGAATCGGAAAGGCAAATCTTCAGACCTCGATATACTACTTTGAGCTCTGCAAGAAGGCAGGCATCAAGACTCACTACGTCTCTGCCGACGTTGAGAACGCGACTATGGAGGTCCTCCCCGCAGAGTGCTTCGGCAAGGCTCAGGGCGGTAACGGACTTGAGGTAATCTGCCGTCTCGTTGCTACGGGCAGCTTTATCCGCAGATACGGTGAGTATATCAAGAACGGAACCAGACTTGAGGGCGGTTACGTCGAGTGCACCTTCAAGAATGACGAAAAGGGCGATCCGCTTGTTACAGGCGAGGGACTCGTAGCACTCGGAATTATGACTCCCGAAATGTTCGAGAGCCTCAAGGCGCAGACCCTTGCAATCACCAAGATCGTTGCCGACGACCTTAAGACCCTCGGTCTCGACCTCTGGGACATCAAGTTCGAGTTCGGCTATAATAACGGCGAGGTCATTCTCATCGACGAGATCGCCTCGGGCAATATGAGAGTCTATAAGGGCAATGAGATCGTTGACCCCGTTGAGTTGACTAAGATTATTAATAATAGATAAGTGATTGAACAATATGGGGAGGGGAGAAACTTCTTAAAAGAAGTTTCTCCCCTCCCCATACCCCACCCCTTTTTCAAGAACTTTCCGAAAAGAAATATATTGTCTGTAAATATTGATTTTTGTGCTGAAATGTGGTATACTGTAATCAAATATTGAGATCAAGGGGGGATAGAAAATGAAATATCTTGATAGCTTCACGCTGGCGAGCGAAAGCGAAGAGATAAATTATTTATGGAGCTTCGGCAAGACCGATATGCAGTGCTATTCCCAGACCAACGTCTATCCCTTCAAAATCTTTCCTCAAAAAAGACTCGAAAGATTGGATTTTGAGCCGATCACCGTGATCTACGGCGGCAACGGGTCGGGAAAATCAACGATTCTAAATCTGATCGCCGAAAAATTGCGTCTGGAGCGCACCGCGCCCTTCAATAACACTCCCTATATTGAGGAGTATCTTAATTTTTGCGAATACAAGCTTTCATTCGGTCAAAATGCGCCGAGGGGAAGCAGGATAATAACAAGCGACGGTGTTTTCGATTCGCTTTTGGACGTTCGCGCCATCAACGAGGGTGTAGACCGTCGCCGCGAGGCTCTTTTCGATGAATACGATCGAAGCCGCGAAGAAGCCTATCTGCTCCGCGATCTTGACGATCTTGAGGAATTCAAGCGCAGAAACGAGACCAAGCGCCGCACAAAATCCGATTACGTTTCAAAAAGACTCCCAAAAGAGATCGCGGGTATGTCCAACGGTGAGACCGCGTATCTGTATTTTACAAAGCAGATAGAAGAAAATGCCTTGTATCTGCTCGACGAGCCCGAAAACAGTCTTTCCGCAGTGCTGCAGGACAAGCTCCGGCAATTCATCGAGGATTCGGCGAGATTTTACAACTGTCAGTTTATAATTTCCACCCACTCGCCGTTTTTGCTTTCAATGAAGGGCGCGAAGGTCTACGATCTTGATTCGGTCCCCGTGGAGTCGAAAAAATGGACAGAGCTTGAGAACGTGCGATTGTATCACGAGTTTTTCAAGACGCACGAAAATGAATTTTAGCAATATGACCTGGAAATAATAACCGAAAAACCATCGATTACCATTACTATTTGTGCCGCCACGGGCGGCGGAATGGAGATTCTATGATAGAACAAGGAACAAAAGCCCCTAATTTCACGCTTTCCGACAAGGACGGAAATTCAGTTTCGCTTTCCGATTTTCTCGGGAAAAAAGTAGTTTTGTATTTTTACCCGAAGGACAACACCCCCGGTTGCAGCCGTCAGGCGTGCGCATTCGCGGCGGCTTACGAGGGATTTAAGCAAAAAAACGTCGCCGTTGTCGGTATCAGCAAGGATAGCGTAGAGTCGCACAGAAAATTTGCCGAAAAGTATGATTTGCCCTTCGTACTTTTGTCCGATCCCGACCGAGTAGCCATTGAGGCGTACGGAGTCTGGAAGGAAAAGAAGCTCTACGGCAAAACGTCGATGGGTGTCGTTCGCTCGACCTTTATCATAGACGAGCAGGGAATAATTGAAAAAGTGATGCCGAAGGTCAAGCCCGACACTAACGCATCGGAAATATTGGAATATCTGAAATGAAAAGTAAATCCTATTATATAAAGAAAATACTGCTCCCACTTGTACTGTTCTCAGTGATGACGGGAGTGCTCACGGGTGCGGTGATCTTTGCCTTTAAGCTGGCGTCAAGCGCAGTCATAAAGCTGTCGGGCGATATCTACGCATTCGTGCGCGCAACTCCTGCGCTTATCCCCGTGCTGATAGTCGGTGCGGCGGTGATAGGACTTGTCGCGGCGATAATTCTTTGCATCGATCCCGATTGCCGCGGAGGAGGAATCCCGACCGCGATCGCGACCTTGCAGGGAGCGACGGTCATTCAAAAGACCTTCAGTCTGCCGATAATCTTCCTCTCCTCGCTTCTGACCTACCTTTGCGGAGTTCCGCTGGGCACGGAGGGACCGAGCGTTCAGATGGGAACGGTCGTCGGTTGGATCACCTCAAAGACCCTCGGCAAAAATCAACCCGCTTGGGAGCGATACATTATGACGGGCGGCGCGTGCGCGGGCTTTGCCGCAGCGACAGGTGCTCCGCTTACGGGAATCCTCTTTGCCTTTGAGGAGGCACACAGACGATTTTCCGCGATGATCTTTATGATGGCGTCCATGACAGTTGCGGTCTGTATGGCAGTCGTTGAGCTTTTGTGCTCGTGGGCAGGCATATCGTCGTCGTTGTTTGGATTTAATATATTGGTCGTAATGCCGTTGAAATATATCGCTCTTGCGCTTTTCGTCGGCATCATCTGCGGATTTTGGGCGATCATCTTTACCAAGACCTATCGCTCGGTGCGCCGTGCGCTTATAAAATACGCGAGCAAGATCCCGTTTATCGCAAAGGTGGTTATCGTTTTCGTGCTGGTTTCAGTCATCGGATTGATCTGCGGCGAGTGCATAGGCACGGGACATCATCTTGTCGAAGAATTGCTTCACGGTCACGGCGTCTGGTATTTTCTGCTCATCTTCTTCTGCGTGCGCGCTGTTCTTTTGATAGTTGCGAACAACGAGGGCATCACGGGAGGACTTTTCGTGCCGTCCTTGGCATTCGGAGCGATACTCGGTGCACTTTGCGGAGACTTTTTCGTATTCATCGGCGTTTTGCCGCAAGAATATTACATAATTATGGTCGTAGTCGGTATGGCATCGTTTTTGTCGGCATCCTCACGTACTCCGATCACCGCGCTTGCATTTGCCGTCGAGGCGCTTGCCTGCGCGAACAATATGCTGCCCGTGACTCTCGGAGTTACCGTGGCTTTCGCGGTCATTGAGGTGGTCGGAATACACTCGTTTACCGATGAGATCGTTGATACCAAGATCGAGGCGCGCAATTTCGGCAGACGCGTCTGCACTGTCGATGTCGATCTGACCGTCAAGGCGGGAGCGTTTGCCGTTGGCAAGGAGATCAGAGATATTCTTTGGCCTCCGTCCTGCGTAGTCGTTTCGGTCAGCAACAGTCCCGAGGCGAGAACTCACGGAGGATTGCACGAGGGTGATGTGCTCCATATCCATTACCGCACCGCGCATCCCGAATACACGAGGGAAAAGCTTGAGGATCTCGTAGGAAAGCAAAGCGAGGTCAAGCCGTCGGACTGCGTGTGCGAGAAGATCGAAGACGAGCAAGAGCTTCAAAAAAGCAAAACTTGACGGATAAAATGTGAAAATCTATTGCAAATAAGCAGAAATCGTAGTATAATATTATCCGCGATAAAAAATAAAAGAAACAAACGGAGAACATTGTGGCAGATTTCAGAAACGAAATAAACAGAAGAAGGACCTTTGCGATCATTTCGCACCCCGACGCAGGTAAAACAACGCTGACCGAAAAGTTTTTGCTTTACGGAGGCGCGATACAGACCGCAGGCTCGGTCAAGGGCAAGCAGACCGACAAGCACGCCGTGTCCGACTGGATGGAGCTTGAAAAGCAGAGAGGAATCTCGGTCACCTCGTCGGTAATGCAGTTTGAATACGAGGGATATTGCATAAATATCCTTGATACACCGGGACACCAAGACTTCTCGGAGGACACCTACCGTACGCTTATGGCGGCAGACTCGGTGGTTATGGTGATCGACGCGGCAAAGGGAATCGAGCCGCAGACCAGAAAGCTTTTTAAGGTCGTTGCGGCGAGAAATATCCCGATATTTACCTTTATAAACAAGCTTGACCGTGAGGCGAGAGACCCGTTCGACCTTATGGACGAGCTCGAGACCGAGTTCGTCCATAAGGTCGAACG
>SVRA01000096.1 GCA_015065075.1 Oscillospiraceae bacterium | reverse complement strand
GGTAGAGAAGACGTTGACGAGAGCCTTAGAAATAAGTATATGAGCGTTACCGACAACGACGGAAACCCGTTGCCCATACAGACCGTCAGAGACTCCAAGACCGACGAAGGAAAGAAATACGCGCGCCTTGTCAGCGTAAGAGTTCCCGCGCTCGGTTATACGGTTTGCCGTATGCACAACACGAAGGGTGAGGCAATCGACAATCCCTTTACGTTTACCGAAAATTCAATCGCAAACGGTAAAATTAAGGTTTCCTTTGCCGAGAGCGGAGAAATAAGCTCTATCGTCGATCTGACACTTGGCAGAGAGCTGCTGAGCGCTCCATCATCGCTCGGTCTTTACGACGACGAAAAGAATGACACCTGGGCACACAATATCAAATTCTTCAAGGATAAGCTGCCCGAGGAAGCAAAGGGAAGCTTTAAGATCACAGAGCAGGGACCTGTTCGCGCAACCGTTCGCACAGAGCAAACTATCGGCACAAGCACCGTGATAAGAGACTATTCTATATATGCGGACAGCGATGCGATCGACGTTAAGGTCAAGATCGACTTTAATGAAAAATTCCGCATTCTCAAGCTCTCCTATCCCGTAGCCTGCGACGTTCCGAGGGCTCATTGCAAGATCCCGTTTGGCGTGATCGAGCGCTCGACCGACGGCAGTGAGCACCCTTGCGGCGATTGGGTGAGCATGAGCGACGAGATGGGCGGAATAACGGTCGCAACCGACTCCAAGCATAGCTTTGATGCCGACGGCAACGTACTGTCGATAACGGTTCTGCGCAGCTGCATCTTTGCAGACCATTACGGCGCACGCGACGAATTCTGCGAATTTACCGAGCAGGGAGAGCATTTTTTCAAATATCGAATCTCTCCGTTTACCTCGTTTGCGGATGCGGAGCGCAATGCCGCGGAGCTTCAACAGCAGCCCTTTGCTATTGCCGAGACCTTCCACCGCGGAGATCTTCCGTCGTCTTATAGCGGAATCACAGTTTCAAAGAGCAACGTGTCGGTTACCGCGATCAAGCAGAGCGAGGACGGCAACGGCATAATTTTGCGTTGCTACGAGACCGACGGCATAGATACCGACGTTGAGATCTCTGTTTTTGGCAATAAGCTTGCCTTCAGGATTCCACACGATTCCATCAAGACCTACCTTGTAGGCGACGGTTTTGTAAAAGAAGTCGATTTTCTTGAATGGGAAGTATAAAACAAGAGCACTTACGATGAGTCGTAAGTGCTCTTAATCTGTTATTGTATAAAAAACAGCGTGCCAACGTCCTGCAGCTCTCCGTCGTAGAGCGAAATGGCGACCTTGCCGTGCTTTTCGCAAAACTTCTTTATCCTCTCGCCGTCGGGGTGTCTGTCAAGCGAGCCGCAAAAATATACCTTGTCATCATAAAAGCCGCTTGATCCACCGATAAATCCGTAATCGTAGGGGGGGAGGGAAATATGCCCCTCGCAAATGCTCAGAACGTCGATTCCGAAAGAGCTACACGCATTCCCAATTGATTTGTCCGACGTGATGACGGCATTTTCAGAAACCACCGCCACCGAGCATTTAGCATACCCTTGATTTACGCTGATTATTTCATATCCGAGACCTTCCGCGGCGTCCAGAATAAGCTTTGAGACAGTGCTTTTGTTGCAGATAAGCCTCTTACCTAAAAGACAAGCGTTAAAAAGCACGTCGCGCGGGTAGTCTGCGCCGACAATCTCGTCGGAAAGAGCCAATTCAACTCTCAAAAGTGAAGCTATGCGATCGATAAGCTCGCGGTTAGCTACGTAATATTTTTCGTGGCAAAAAAGCTTGCCAAAGCCGATAAATATCAGCATATCGGTGTGCGAAGCCACGCCCGACTGCAAATAATCGGCAGGCGGCATGGGTATTGTTTCATATCCGAGCCGACCAAGCGAGTAGAGGATCTGCGGATCGGTTCGGCAGTCGGTTAAAGCAAACATATATCTCCTGAGATCAATGATAATTTCTTTATAAAAACATACAGGGTGCGTCAATTAACGCACCCTATCTGCAAAATTATGGACTCCGAACTGCGCTATTAAACGCGAGTTACCTTGCCTGAACGAAGGCAACGGGAGCAAACCGCAACGGTCTTATGAGAACCGTCAACGACTGCCTTTACCTTACGGATATTGGGCTTCCAAGTTCTGTTAGTCTTACGGTTAGAGTGAGAAACGTTCTGACCGAAAACAACGCCTTTTCCACAAACACTGCACTTTGCCATGACAATTTACCTCCTTGCAAACACTTGCATCTATAATCAAGATTTTTTTATACATTATGCAACTTCGCTATTATACCATACTTTTTTCAAAAATGCAATAGTTTTTTGAAAAATATTTTCAATTTTTTTGGAATTATCAAAATTTTATTGCATAAATCGCAGATTATTCCACCAAAACACCCTCGCAGGCGTCACCGTCGTGCGAGATAAGCTTGACAGAGCGGAAAACTCCGTGCAGCTTTTTGTCAGTCTTGACCTTTACCTCGACAAAGTCGGCGGTGTGACCGTGAGCGTAGCCGTCCGAGCAGGTCTCAAAAAGCACCTCGCAGACCGTGCCGTTTTGCACCTTTTCTTCAAGGATCTCCGAACGTATCTCGCGGCTTATCCTTGAAAGCTCAAGCACTCGCTCGTGCTTTATCTGCTCGGGAATCTGATCCTTCATAGTCGCCGCGACCGTGCCCTTGCGCTTGGAATAGGGGAATACGTGGATCATCAGAAAGCCCGCCTTTTTTGCAAACTCACAGCTCTTTGCAAAGTCCTCCTCACTCTCCCCGGGAAAGCCGACGATAACGTCTGTGGTGAATTGAACCTCAGGCAAGGCGGAGCGCAAAAGCTCAATGCAGCGAAGTGCCTGATCGGCATTGTATTTGCGCTTCATAAGCGCGAGGATCCTGCTGCTGCCGCTTTGCAGAGAAAGATGAAAGTGCGGAGCCAAGGATTTAAGATCCTTTATTTTTTCAACAAAGGAAGGCTTTATGACCGTAGGATCAAGCGAGCCGAGACGAACTCTGCCGATCCCCTCGATCTTATCAATAGCACAGAGCAGAGAAGCGAAGTCCTCACCTTCGGGCAGATCCTTGCCGTATGATCCGGTTTCGATTCCCGTGAGCACGACCTCACGGCAGCCTCCGTCAACCAACGCTCTAACCTCGTCGATAACCTCTCCAAACGGCTTTGATCGTATCGGACCGCGCGATGCGGGGATAGTGCAGTACGCACATTTTGACTCACATCCGTCCTCAATCTTGACGTAAGCGCGTGTGCGATCAAATTTTCGGATGCTCATTGCCTCGAAATCCGATTTGTCGAGGTCAGGCACGCAGATCTCGGCACTTTCGTTTTTGTGTCCGCGCAGGGCAAGCTCACAAAGCTTTGTTACAACCGTCATTTTGTTGGAGCTGCCGCAGACGTAGTCGACTCCGTCTATCGCAGCTATCTCCTCGGGGGAGACCTGCGCGTAGCAGCCGGTTATCAGAATATAAGCCGCGGGGTTCTTCGATATCATGCGGCGGATCGTCTGCCGCGCCTTTCGGTCGGATTCGGCAGTGACCGTGCAGGTATTTATTACGTACGCGTCACACACGTGGGTGGGTGAGGCTATCTTGAATCCAAAATCTTCAAGTCTTTCGGCAATTGCCTCCGACTCATACTGATTGACCTTACAGCCAAGAGTCAGGATTCCAACAGTATACAGTTTTTCCATACGGTCTCCTTTCCGAAAAATGTCCGTTAGATATTGTACCACAAAAAGAGAAAAATGTAAAGAGGTAAATTATCTTTTATTACATCTTATTGCTTCTATCTTCTTGACAATCAAAGAAAAACGTGCTATACTGTTAAGGTAATCGATAAGATAAACGGAGAATCAGTATGTCACGGGATTATTTGGGACCGATAATGGACGCAAAGGCAGAGCTTGAGGAAATGAACGAAAACATAAATGGCCACAGCTTTACCGGAAGAGTGGCACGCGCATACAAAAATTGCGTTTTGTTCTTTTCGATAGGTGCTGTTGTGATGGGCTTGGTTTGCATGTTTGCATTTATGGCAACCGACGTGGCTATTTTATGCTTTGTGCTTGGAGGAGCAGGGGCTCTTTGTTTGCCGACTCTTTACTCATACCGTGTAAATGTCAACAGAGAAACAATAACCGAATCGTTCAGTATTCTGTTTCTGATAAAGATTTCCAAGACGGTAAACTGGTCTGATATCAAATACCGAAAGCACGTAGTTGGTCAAAATGAAGCACTGTATCTTTACAACAAAGACAAAAAGAGGGTTATGGGATTTGACAAGGGAACTATAGGATATTCGCGTATTTTGAAAATGGCAACAAGGTCTTCGATAAAGAAAATAGAATGATTAATAAATAGGCAATCGCTGTGACGGTTGCCTATTTCTGTTAGTTGACCCTGATTGAAAAGCGGACAAGGAAATAAGAAAAAAAGTCAGCGCAAATGGGCTAAAAAATGATAAAAAGTACTTGAAAAAAGCGGGGAAATGAAGTATAATAATATTGTCATTAAATAAAAGCGCAATTGAAAGGACAAAAATTATGAGTACTCTTCACGTTGTAGACCATCCGCTTATTGCACACAAGCTCTCCATTATGAGAAACAAAAAGACAGGCTCCAAGGATTTCCGCGAGCTTCTTAATGAGATCGCAATGCTTATGGGATATGAGCTGACCCGCGACCTTCCTCTTGAAGAGATCACTATCGAGACCCCCATCTGCAAGACCAAGGCATACACGATATCGGGTAAAAAGCTTGCTATCGTTCCGATCCTCAGAGCAGGTATCGGTATGGTGGACGGACTTCTCGATCTCGTTCCCGTTGCAAAGGTAGGACACATCGGTCTTTACCGTGATCCCGAAACTCACCTTCCCGTAACATATTATTGTAAGCTCCCCGCAGATATCGACCAGAGAATAGTCATCCTCGTCGATCCTATGCTTGC
>SVRA01000095.1 GCA_015065075.1 Oscillospiraceae bacterium | reverse complement strand
TAAGAACGGGCTTAGCGCAGAACTTGGTGGACTCGGGAGCGTTTGCTGCCTCCTCCTCGGTCATAGCGAAGGGACGGATGGTTGCGTGAGGACATACGAATGCACAGCTGTTACACTGAACACACTTGTCGGGGTTCCACTCGGGAACAGTCACAGCAACGCCTCTCTTCTCGTATGCGGCAGCACCCTGGGGGAACTGACCGTCTACGTACTTTTCAAATGCGGAAACGGGGAGGCTATCACCGTTCATTGCATTAACAGGGTTGACTACGTTGTTAACGAAATCAACGAGGTCTGCGCGATCTCCGCTAACGAGAGCTGCGGGAGCATCGTCTGCGCAGGTTGCCCAATCAGCAGGAACGTCGATCTTAACGAATGCGTCTGCACCCGCGTCGATAGCGGCATAGTTGAGGTCAACCATAGCCTGTCCCTTCTTAATGTAGGACTTGTATGCCATCTTCTTCATGTACTCGATAGCTTCTGCTGCGGGAAGGATCTTTGCGAGAGCAAAGAATGCGGACTGAAGAATGGTGTTCTTAACCTTTGCGTTACCGATCTGCTTGATAGCAAGGCTGGTAGCGTCGATGGTGTAGAAGTTTATGTTGTTCTTTGCAAGATACTGCTTAACAGCTGCGGGAAGGTGGGCGGAAAGCTCCTCGATTCCAGACCACTGGCAGTCAAGAAGGAAGGTTCCGCCGGGCTTAACGTCGGAGACCATGTCGTACTTCTTGAGGTATGCCTGATTGTGGCAAGCTACGAAGTCAGCCTTGTTGATGTAGTAAGGAGACTTGATGGGAGCATCACCGAAGCGGAGGTGCGAGATGGTGATACCGCCGGTCTTCTTGGAGTCATACTGGAAGTACGCCTGAATATACTTGTCGGTGTGGTCACCGATGATCTTGATCGAGTTCTTGTTTGCACCAACGGTACCGTCTCCGCCGAGACCCCAGAACTTGCATGCGATAGTGCCTGCGGGAGCGGTGTCGGGAGCGGGCTTCTCCTCGAGGGAGCAGCCGGTAACGTCATCAACGATGCCTACGGTGAAGTTAGCCTTAGGAGCATCCTTAGCGAGATTCTCATAGATAGCAAATACGCTTGCGGGAGTGGTATCCTTGGAGCCGAGACCGTAACGGCCGCCAACAACCTTAACGTCGGTCTTACCCTGAGTTGCAAGAGCGGTAACTACGTCGAGGTAGAGAGGCTCACCAAGAGAACCGGGCTCCTTGGTTCTGTCGATAACTGCGATCTTCTTTACACTTGCAGGGATAGCTGCAACGAGTCTTTCAGCAGAGAAGGGACGGTAAAGTCTTACCTTGACAAGACCGACCTTTTCGCCGTTTGCGTTCATGTAATCGATAACTTCCTCGATAACGTCGCAAACAGAGCCCATAGCAACGATAACTCTGTCAGCATCGGGAGCGCCGTAGTAGTTGAAGGGCTTGTAATCTGTACCAAGCTTTGCATTAACCTTGTCCATGTACTCTTCAACGATTGCGGGAAGAGCGTCGTAGAACTTGTTGCAAGCCTCTCTGTGCTGGAAGAAGATATCTCCGTTTTCAGCAGAGCCGCGAAGTGCGGGGTGGTTAGGATTGAGGGCGTGAGCGCGGAAAGCGGCAACAGCGTCCTTGTCGAGCATTTCTTCAAGATCTGCGTAATCCCAAGCTTCGATCTTCTGGATCTCGTGAGAGGTACGGAAGCCGTCGAAGAAGTTGAGGAAGGGAACGCGACCCTTAATAGCGGAAAGGTGAGCAACTGCACCCAGGTCCATGACCTCCTGAGGATTGGTCTCAGCGAGCATAGCGAAGCCGGTCTGACGGCAAGCGTATACGTCGGAGTGGTCGCCGAAAATGTTAAGTGCGTGAGAAGCAACGCAACGAGCACTTACGTGGAATACTGCGGGAAGCAATTCACCCGCGATCTTATACATATTGGGGATCATCAGAAGAAGACCCTGAGATGCGGTATAAGTGGTTGTGAGAGCCCCGGATGCGAGCGATCCGTGGACGGTACCTGCGGCACCTGCCTCGGACTCCATTTCCATTACCTTAACGGTAGTGCCGAAAACGTTTTTCAGACCCTGAGCGGACCACTGATCGGTGTAGTCGGCCATGGGGCTGGAGGGAGTTATGGGGTAAATACCCGCAACTTCCGTGAAGGCGTAGCTGACGTGGGCGGCTGCCTGGTTACCGTCCATGGACAACTTTTTTCTTTCGATTGCCATTTTTGAGTTTCCTCCTAAAAATTTATAAAAATTATTTAAAAACAAGGAATTTTGCGGATTTTACGCAAAAAAAAACAAAAGTGCATAGAAATCCACCATTAATAATAACATATTTTCATCTAAAAGTAAATAGTTTTTTGAAAAAAACCGCGCTTTTTGACTTGAAAATTTTGCTTTTTGGGTATAAAACACATCATTTTTGGCTCTTTTTTTGAAAACGATCCTTAAGGAGTATGTAAAACTGTAATTTTTTAAATAATTCTTGACAATCGCATAGCAAATGAAGTATAATTTATATAGTGATTTTTATCGACTTTCAAGCAAGGAGAAAAAAGAATGAACGCTAAGCTTTTCGAATATATCGCCGCATCGCCTACGGCATACCACGCCTGTGCGCATACGTCGAAGATCCTGACCGATAACGGCTTCACAGAGCTTTTTGAGAGTGAAAAATGGGCTCTTGAGGTCGGAAAGGGCTATTTTGTCAGACGAAACGGCTCGTCGGTGATCGCTTTTAAGATCCCAAAGGGTGATTTTAGCGGCTTTATGATCGCGGCATCGCACGCGGACAGCCCCTGCCTCAAGATCAAGGAAAATCCCGAGATTGCGGACAAGCATTACGTAAAACTTTCGGTTGAGAGCTACGGAGGAATGATCTATTCGACCTGGCTTGACCGTCCATTGTCGGTTGCGGGCAGAGTGACCGTTAAGACCGAAAAGGGAATTGAGATCAGGCTTGTTGATACCAATGCCCCGATCGCGCTTATTCCCAACGTGGCGATCCACATGAACAGAGCGGCTAACAGTGGAATGAACTATAACGCAGCGGTCGATCTTATCCCGCTTTACGAGGGCGGAGAAAAGAAGGACACCTTTAAGAGTCTTATCGCAAAAGCGGCAGGTGTATCGGTCGAGGATATCGTCACCACCGATCTTTTCCTTTACAATCCCCAGAAGGGATACGAGTGGGGAGATTTTATCAGCGCGCCGAGGCTTGACGATCTTCAGTGCGCGTTCAGCTCTCTTGAAGCTTTTCTTGGAGCGAAGGAGGGAAGCGGACTGCCCGTTTGCGCGATCTTCGACAACGAGGAGGTTGGAAGTCAGACCAAGCAGGGTGCGGCGTCGACCTTCCTTTACGACGTTCTCTCCCGCGTTGCAAAGGCTCTCGGGGAGGATCATTGCAGGTTGGTTGCCAATAGCTTTATGCTTTCTTGCGACAATGCTCACGCAAGTCACCCCAACCATCCCGAATTTTCCGACAGAAACCATACCGTCTGGATGAACGAGGGTGTTGTTATCAAGTACAATGCGAATCAGAAATATACGTCCGACGCGGTATCCGCGGCTGTTTTCAAGCTGATTGCCGAAAAGGCGGGCGTACCTACCCAATACTACGCGAACCGTGCCGATATGGGCGGCGGCTCAACGCTTGGAAACATCGCAAACACGCAGGTTTCGCTCAATACCGTTGACATCGGTCTTGCTCAGCTTGCTATGCACTCGTCTTTTGAGACCGCAGGCAGCAAGGATACCGACTATATGGTCCGCGCCCTGACCGAATTTTATTCGTCGTCGCTCAAAGCGACCGCGGCAGGATATGAAATTTGATTTTGGATCAGAAAGGAATTTTACTATGTTTAATCTTGCAAAGCCTATTTTTGCCAAAGGAAAGAGCGAGGAGCTCAACGTTTATGCCGTATTTAAGACGACCGTTGATTCTCTCAAGGGCGTGGAGCTTAAGCTGACTGCCGCTTCGTTTTATCAGGTCTACGTTAACGGCAAGTTCGTGGGATTTGGCCCTGCGCGCACCGCGAAGGGATATGCCAGAATGGATGTTTTGCCGCTTGAAAAGTATGCGATCGAGGGTAAAAACGAGATCGTGATCGGAGTTGCGGGCTATTATTGCCGTTCCTTCAACGGAATCTTCCAGCCCTCCTTCCTCAGAGCAGAGGTTGTGCGGGGCGACGAGGTGGTTGCCTGCACGGGCAGAGATTTTGATTGCTATCTTCCCGCATCCCATATTCAGAAGACCGAAAGATATTCCGCACAGCGTCATTTCTCGGAGGTTTGGGATTTTACCGATGGAAAATCGCTTACCGACGAATCCTACCGCACGGAAGTAGAGATCTTGCCCGAGACACTTACCGTGCTCAACAGAACCGCCTCCTATCCTTATTATGAGGACGTTGTATGTGACAAGGCGCTTGTTGCAGGTCACATTACGACTGATGAAACAGCAATTCCCAAAAAGGAAAACTACTCCTTCGCACTCGATGACTTCTGGCAGGGATTTGATTACGACGATATAGAATACCATCCCTACGCGTGGGTGCAGACCCAGGTACAGCATGCCGAAAAATTCGACGTAGAGCTTCCTTTGGCTCTTGGCGACGGAGACTATGCGATCTTTGATCTTGAAAGAGTTGAAACGGGCTTTTTGAAGCTCTCGGCGAAGGCAACTGCTACTGCCGACGTTGTGATCGCATTTTCGGAATACATACCGGATAAAACGTTTCAGTTTGCGAATATGCAGGCGCACAACGTCTGCGAGGTCAAGCTTGGTGAGGGAGATACGCTCGATTGGATGAGTAGAGAGCCCTACGTTTTGCGCTATGCGATCGTTGCACTCAAGTCGGGCGCTATCACGCTTGACGGCTTTGGAATAAAGAAGTTCGAGGGCGACGTTTCGGGAGTGGTTATCCCCGAGCTTGAAAATCCCGTGCTCCGTGATATCTACCGCGCTGCAGTCCGCACCTACGCGCACAACGTTGTTGACGTTTACATGGACTGCCCCTCCAGAGAGAGAGCAGGTTGGCTCTGCGACAGCTATTTTACGGGTAAGACCGAGCAT
>SVRA01000094.1 GCA_015065075.1 Oscillospiraceae bacterium | reverse complement strand
AAGGACGAAACACCCTCAAGCACGATGGGTTCATTGGCGATATTAGTTACCCTTGTGCTTATCTGAACTGCTTTGCAATCGCCGTAGGAGATAAAAGCGGTTTCAACCTCTGCAAGAGCCGAGCGCTGTACTATTACAAGCTTATTATCGGTGAGAGTGTGACTAACGTAGCAAAGCTTGTCCGCCTCGGAGGAGTTGACCATTTTTACTCCGAGATGCGAGCATTTGTTTTCTCCTGCTATCTGCAGCTCACAAAAGCCGCGTCCCTCGGACTGTGCAAAGGCACCGACCTCTGAAAGAAAGATCTTGTTGTCTATTATTTCAAATTTCAGTTGTGCAAAGCGTATTTCCATAGCTTAGATCCTCCGCGGGAGATTTGGGCATATACAATTATATGATACTATAAATTTGCCGATTTGTCAATAAACAGAGAGGGAGTTTCACACTTTTTTCAGACAAAAAATATCCGCCCGTCAAAAACCTTGACGGGCGGATAGGGTTATTTGATATCAAATACCGAGTGAAGCTTCAGCTTGTCGGCATTGCCCGAGAGGATACGTACCGTTTTCTCGCCCTTTTCCATATCGAAAAAGTTGTCGTCAAGCAAGAGGTCTCCGTCCTCGGACTCTATCTGGACGCTTGAAGCGTAAGCGGTCGAGTATACGGTTATCTCGTCGCCGATGACCTTGTAGCTGAGAGCGGGATCGGCAAATTCGTGATGCTTCGGTGCGGTGAAGAGCACGCTGCCCTCTGAGATGATCTTGCCATCGGTCTCAAGCGAGAAATGCAGATGCTCGGATGCAGGGTCAACAGTATTGAAATCCAATTTGGGCAACCAAGCAACGCTCATAGGGGCTACTGTTATTTCGCTCTCGCCTGATGACAGAATATTACTGTATCTGTCGCGAGTCTCCCACTTCACCTTGCCCGAAACCGAGCTCCTTGTATCGTTGGTCACGCAAAGGCGAGCCGATTTTTCTTGTCTGTACGTACCGTCCTCAGCGTTGACATAGCGTTTTGTCTGCTTCTCGCCGATCTCCTCGCAGGAGAGAAGAACGGGGGAGAAAAAGCGCTTGGCGGCGTATTGCAGGGCCTTGTATCTGCCAAAACAGTCGATGCTTGCCCAAGACGTGACGGGCCAGATGTCGTTGAGCTGCCAATAAAGCGCACCCATGCAACGACCGCGGTTTCTTCTCCAGTGTTCGACGCGGTATCTGATCGCCTCTGCCTGCAAAAGCTGGGAGGCGTATATCAGAGTCTCAAAGCTGCTCGGATAGAGATAATTTCTTGAGAGATAAGTGAGGATGAGCTCGTTTCCGCCACAGCTTCTCTGATGCCTTTCCATTATTGCGCTATTGAGGTTTCTGTCCTTTTCCTCGGTGAAGCTTTCGACGGTTTTAAGGCAGGGAAGCGACTCGAAGCCGAATTCGCTTACGTAGCGATAGAATTTGCCGCGGCAGGTGAGATAATCGGGCTCCCAATCGTGACAGTCGCCCGAGCCTTCTCCGTTCGGGTCAGCAAAGTGACCGATCGATGTGGGAGAGGAGGGAATGTATGCGATATAAGGCGCGACCTCACTTACGGTCTTGGGAAGGAGGTCCTCGAAAAGCTCGAGGTAGACCGCTTCGAGATGCTCGCGGTCGGACCTGCCCGAAATTGCGACGTATTCGTGAAAGTGCCATTCGATCTCGTTATTGCCGCAGACGAGTCCGAGGCAGGCGTGATGTCTGATGCGCTTCAGATTCTGCGAGACCTCCTCTACAATGCTTTTCTTCATCTCATCGTCGGGATCGTAGACCGAGCAGGCGAACATCAGATCAAAGAATACGACAAGTCCGAGCTCGTCGCACATCTCAAAGAAGAAGTCGTCGGGGTAATAGCCGCCGCCCCAGACTCTGATAGTGTTGAAATTGCAATTTTTACAATGCGTGAGTAGCTTTTTTGTGCGCTCGGGGGTTATTCGGCTGAAGATATTGTCCTCGGGGATATAGTCCGCGCCCATCGCGAACATATCGACTCCGTTGATCTCGTGATAAAAGCTTTCACCGTATGCATCCTGCTTTCGCACGAGCTTCAGCTCGCGCAGACCGATCTTCATCGATCTTTCGTCGACCGTGGCTCCGTTTTCCTTTAAGGAGATCAGGATATTGTACATATCCTGCGCTCCGAGTCGGTTTGGCCACCAGAGGCGCGCGTTTTTGATCTCGGTCTCCTGATTTGGAGCGAGGGCGATCTTTTCTCCCTCGGGGGAGGTCAGCATTATCTCAATCTCGGCGTTTCCGTTTACTTCAACGCCGGGCGTGAGGTATACCTTGCCGCTATCGTGTCTTTGCAGAATATGGACGTCGGTAATTTCCGCGCTGTTTTTCTCAAGAAGATATACGCTGCGCCAAATTCCCGCGTCGGGAAGACGGGGACCCCAATCCCAGCCCATCATACAGTGAGCCTTTCGCAGATAGGGGTAGCCCTGCATACAGTCGGTCGCACCGAAGAGCCTTGCGGCATCATTTTTCTCACGCATCCACGTTGTTGCCGAGTGGCATACGACCTTTATTAAGTTTTCGCCATCCTTGAGAATATCGGTGACGTCAAACGAATACTTCAGGTGCATATTTGAGGTGTCGGCAACCTTTTTTTCGTTGAGATAGACCGTGCAGAGCGTGTCCAAGCCCTCGAACACGAGGTTTGTTTTGTGCTCGGTCGGGGTATGCTCGAACGATCTTTCAAAGGTGTATTCGTGCTCGGCGAGCGCTATATAGAGCTTTTCGTTGTCGCGGTAGTGCGGATCGGGGAGAAGCTTGTTATCGAGATATAAAAACGAGTATACGGAGCCGGGGATTTTGCCCTCGACGTCGTAGCCATTGCCTGTCATTCTCCATTTTCCGTCAAGAAGGTATTTTTTCATTGGTTTTTTCCTCCGTAAAGCTATACTCTGTCGACAGGAGTGCCATCGATAGAGTATAGTGAAAATGATTTGCGGATTTAATGAAATTAGTCCTTTTTCAGTGACTTCTTAGTTCCGTCGGGATACTGAACCACGGTGTTGTCGAGCTGGGCTCGAAAATTCTTGCGGAATTCTGCCAAAAACTCCTGACGGAGACGGTCACGGTCGGCGATCTCCTCGGGGGTGAGCACCTCACCCGCCTTGACTCTTGCCGCGTATTCGTTCAGCTTTTCGATTCTTGATTTTTCTGCCATTATAGCCTCCATTTTAGCCGCTTATAAGCGGCGGTGTAGTATAATCGTTGAATTTTGCCTATAAGGCAAAATTCGCGCGTGAAAAAGTAGACTGTACTATTAGACGGAAGCCACTTTCACGCTGTTAACCTCGAATATTAATGCCAAGCTTGAAGGAAAGATCCTTGATGATCTTGTTCGAGACCTTATCTGCCTCTTCAACGGTCAGGGTGCGGTCGGGAGCGCGGAGGATAACGCGGAACGCGACGCTCTTCTTGCCCTCTCCGAGCTTTTCGCCGCGGAAGATGTCAAAGAGCTTGATGTCCTCAAGAAGCTTGCCTGCCGCCTTTGCCATGACCTCCTCGATAGTTCCGACCTCGACCTCCTCGTCGCAAACGAAGGAGAAGTCGCGGGAAACTGCGGGGAACTTGGGCAGGGGCTTATAGTCGATGGTCATATCAGCCGCGTCGAAGATCTTGTCGAACGAGAGCTCTGCGGCGTAAACGGGAATGTTAATATCGTAATTCTGTGCGGTGAGGGGGTGGATCTGACCGAACACACCGAGCTCTTTGCCGTCAGCGGTTACTATTTTCGCGCATCTGCCGGGGTGGTATGCCTTATCGCCCGAGTAGGACTCGAATTTTGCCTTCTCGATGCCTGCGGACTCGAGCACATTCTCAATAACACCCTTGAGCGCGTAAAAATCCTCGCCCTTGCCGTATGCGGCGAGAGTAAGAACCTTGTTTTCATCGGGAAGTGCGTTGTATTCTTCGTTGGGGATATATACGGTCGCCATTTCGAACAGACGGACGTCCTCGTTGGAGAAGTTGATATTTCTTGCAACGACCTCCATCATAGAGGGGAGCGCGGTGGTGCGCATAACGCTGGTGTCCTCTCCGAGAGGATTGCTGATCACGATCGACTTGCGGAGCTTGCTGTCCTCGTCCATTCTGATCTTATCGTAATATTTGGGGCTGATGAAGGAGAAGGTCTGTATCTGATCGAAGCCCATTCCGTAGAGCAGGTGCTCGGTGTCGACCTCAAACTGTTGCTTGGGGGTTCTGCCGCCCTGAGTGGTCTCTGCGTAGATGCAGGTGGACTTAATGTTATTATAGCCGTAAATACGGATGATCTCCTCTGCGATGTCGTTCATACAGGTGAGGTCTGCGCGGAAGGAGGGAACGGTGATCTTATCGCCCTCTACCTTGCACTCAAGACGCTCGAGAACGCTCTTCATGTAGTCGTATGAGATGTCGGTTCCGAGGAACTTGTTGATCTTATCCACGTCGAGAGGGAGGACCGTAGGCTCGGGCTTGGTGGGGTATACGTCGATCGTGCCGTCGACCACGTCGCCTGCGCCGAGAAGCTGAACCATCTCACAAGCGCGGAGCAGACCTGCCATACAGTTTTCGGGATCGAGACCCTTCTCGAAGCGGGCGCTCGATTCGGTTCTCATGCCGTTTTTCTTTGCGGTCACGCGCACGGAGGGGCCCGAGAAGCAAGCCGACTCAAAGACGACGGTGGTGGTGCTATCCTTGATCTCGCTGTTTGCGCCGCCCATAACACCCGCGAGAGCGCAGGGCTTCTTTTCGTCGCAGATAGCGAGCATCGTGCTGTCGAGCACGTGATCCTTGTCGTCGAGCGACTTGAAGAGCTCACCGTCGGTAGCGCGGCGCACGTTGATCGCAGAGCCCGAGAGCATAGCGTAGTCAAACGCGTGCATAGGCTGACCGTACTCGAGCATTACATAGTTGGTTATGTCGACGATGTTGTTTATAGGACGAACACCTGCCGCACGGAGTCTCATCCTGAGCCAGAGCGGCGAGGGCTCGATCTTTACGTTCTTGACGACCTTTGCGGCGTAACGGTAGCAGAGGTCGGGGTCGCTTATCTTGACCGAGAGATAAT
>SVRA01000012.1 GCA_015065075.1 Oscillospiraceae bacterium | reverse complement strand
TATCGAAAAAGTCGCAGATAAATACCATTCTGTGGCAGTTCAGTCGGCTAAAAACCAGCTCGACAAGGTTTTTAGTGTCAATGTTATCAGTGGCGGTGACCCGCTGGAAATATTTACCGATCGCGATGGCGAGGTGATATTCAAAAAGTACTCCCCTATCGGCGAGTTGACCGCATTTGCAGCACAGTATGCCGAGACGTTGCACAAGACCTGCGACCTCTCGGTCGTTATCTGCGATCGCGACTCTGTTGTCGCCTGTGCGGGAGTATCAAAGAAAGAATATTCGGACAAATCCTTGTCTGCAGAGCTTGAAGCCGTATGCGAATCAAGAGGAATGTACGCTTACCGTCAGGGAGAACAAAAGATCAGCGCCATCTCGGACGGAGGAAGTCATTACGTCAGCTGTGCCATGCCTATCATCAGTGAAGGAGATGTAGTCGGCTGCGTCGCGGCATTGACCCCCAACGACACCGACTCCTTCCCCGAAGCAGTTGAAACCAAGCTCGTCCAGACCGCCGCAAGCTTTCTTGGCAGACAGCTCGAGAGCTAAAACACAAAAGCGGGACTATCCCCAAGGATAGTCCCGCTTTTTCAGTTTTCAAACACCGCATGAACGACGGCATCTGAATTATTACTTTTCAACTACGACAACGGTAAAGGAAAGAAGCTTTGCTACAGTTCCGTCATTAGCGTCAACAAACGCGAGGAACGAAACGGTATGCTCACCGACCTCAAGATCGCTTACGTCAATGTTGATTGCAAATCTCACCGCGTGCTCACCGCCCGCCGTAAGAACCGCCGCCTCGGGTGCGGTCGGAGCGATTTTCAGAATAGCATCGCTGCCGTCGAGTGAATAGCCAAACGCCAATGTAGGATATCCGTAGCCAATCCAGCCGGTGCAGCTGAGAGACGAAGATCCCTTTGTTATCTCTATCTTGTTTCCACCTGCGTTGAGACCCGGCTCAACGCTGCCGGGAGTAAATATATCTGCTCCGTCTGATATCAGTCTGTCAATGAAAGCTCCTTGCAAGCGGAGGTTCTTGTTCTTTCTTGAAACGAACTCATCCTCCGAAAATCCACTGAGATCCATATCCTCATAAGGAGTGATAAATGCCAGCGCAGGAATCTTCGCGCTGTTGCAAAGGTTCAGGGTCTCGCCGTAAACGTCGGTGGTGTTGTAGTTGTATGCTACCGCCTTGACCGCCTCGTCAAAGGTCACGGTGATCTGGTCCTTTGCGGTTATCTCTGCGCTCACAGGAGTCAGGGGCGTGGCAAGACCAAATGTCTTTTCCGAAAATCCGCAAATACCCTTTACGGCAGCTCCGCCGTCGGCGGTGGTAAGACCCTCTCCCACATTCGTAAAGGTAACGGTAATTGTCTTCTTGTCCTCGCTCAGCGCAGCGCTGCTGAAGATCGGACCCATAGCATCATCAAGCGTTCCTTTTCCGAATATCACAAACTCCGCAATATCGGCAAGTCTCTTTGCCTGACCGGGCTTGCAATTTGGGTGTAGACTGTTGGGGAAGCTTGTGTCGGTCCACAGATCGCTGGACGCCGAAAGATAGCAGCCGTCAATAACCGTGGGAAGAAGACCCATAAAGGTACGGATAGTGCCAACCTCCATATAGTGCCAAGGGTCGCTTCCGCTGTAATCCGCGGGTTTTTGATACTGTGTGGGGAATTCAACGACGAATACGGGGAATTCCTTGTTGATCACGTTGTGAGTAGATCTGAGATGCTCAACGAAATCACCGAACTCGTCACCGTATACCTGTGCGAAATTCAGAGGATTATCGCTCTCTCCCTGATACCAGAGCACACCCGCAACCGCGTATCTGCTCGCGGGAGCGAGATAGCAATTGTAGAGATATCTTCCAAAATGCGTGGTATCTCTCATAGAAATATATTTGCCCGTGTCCGCACTATAGTAATCAGAATCGTAAAGCTCTGCGAGATCGTTAGGCAGGAAGGACGCCAAGGGTGCGCCACCGTAAGCAACCTCCATAAGACCTACGGGCACAGAATTGCCCGATCTTGCAACCATTTCCTGTGCGAAATGGTATCCGATACCGGAGAAACGGAGTGCATAAGCTTGAGTGGTCTTTGTCCACAAGGTCGTGTTTTCGAGATCCTTGTAAACGTAATCTGTTCCCTTTTCGGCGTATGTGCCACCGCTGCCGTTGAGATAGTTAAGTCTGATTATTGAGTTTTCGTCGATGTCGACAGTGTTTCCGCCCTTGACCGACTCGCTGAGTGCGAGCGCCGCGTTGGACTGACCGAGAACGAGATAAACGTCGCCGACAAGCACGTCCTTGAACGTGACGGTCTTATTATCACCTGCATATATGGACATCTCTGCTCCGACAGTGTCGGCTTCAAGTCTTGCGCCGAAGGTAATGCACCATTCGCCGTTTTCGACAATTGCCTCGGCAAACATACCCTTGAATTCACCCGATACCTTCTTGCCGTTCTCGCTTTCGGGAGCAAAGCCCCAAACGCGAATGTGCTCGCCTCTCTGAACGACCATGTAGTCCGAGAATACTTTCGATACCGAGAAGTCTGCCGCGGGCTCGGCGTCGAGCGTCTCGCCTATCATAATGTCGATTATCACCGTTGTCTCTTCCTCTCTTTCGGATGTGGTGTCCTCACTGTTGGACGAGCTTTCCTCGCTCTTTGAAGAACTTTCCTCGCTCTTTGAAGAACTTTCTTCGCTTTTTGAAGAACTTTCCTCAATCTTGGATGAGCTTTCTTCACCTTTAGAGGCCTCTTCGTTGGTTGTTGTTTCGGTAGACTGGTTTTCTTCTTTTTTGGATGAGCCCTCGCAAGCCGTCAGTACCACGGAGCCGATCAAGACCAAAACGAGAAGCACAGCAATAATTCGGTTGATTTTCATTTTTTAACTCCTTGTATATGCAGATATTATTATATAAGCCAAGTTTTCATTTGCGCTGTAATCTGATAAAGGGACGAAAGAAACCGCCCTTTATCGATCACTTCGTATTATTAGACCCTTGCGGTCATCTCGTCCAACCCTCACCGTTGATCTCGTGTGCTTGGTGAATGGTTACGAACGCATTTTTGTCATTTCTGTTTATAACGTTCAATATCTCCGCATATTGATTAACGGTAAAGGAGACCATTATCATTTTTTTGTTTTCTCCCGTATATCCTCCCACTACGTCGACTATAGTAGAGCCACGGTCGATCTTCTTTATGATCTCTGCGTTGATCGCCTTGTATTCCTCGCTGATTATTTGAGCAATGAATGACTTGGAGCTTCCTATAAACACCTTGTCTACCATAAACGCTGCGACAAGGGCGGAAAAAATGCCGAGAAGCGAAAGAACAAAGTCCCCAATAACAAACATACCAAAAACTACGATGCTTGCGTCAACGATGAAAATTACGACCGAGCTTTTCAGGCGTTTGAAAACCTTACATATAGAAAACGAAATTATATCTACGCCACCCGTGGAGCCACCGCCAAGAAAGGTTATTGCGCACCCCGCGCCAACGCAAGCTCCGCCGAGCGCGGTGGCAAGAATCAGAGATATCTCCGAGTATTGAGACGCCTGTAAACAGAAAAATCCGTTTAGAAAAGAGGGGTCGGAAAGCTTCATGAAAAGGGATATACCAAGAGGGTAGATTATGGTTGAAATAAGGGTCTTCAAGGCAAACGATTTCCCCAGAACGAAAAAACCCACGAAAAACAAAAGCCAGGTAACAATGGTGATTATAAGGTCTACCGTAAGAAAATCAAGAGGAATAATCCTGTGGAGAACGATCGCTATTCCCGAAACTCCGCCGGTAACAAGATCAAACGGTATTATAAATACGGCCGAACCAAACGAAAGTATTATCGTTCCAACTATAACTAAAAGCGTATTTTTTAAAAAATTAAGGATTTCAGATCTGCTGAACTTGATTTTCATCAAAACCCCCGAAATATTATTTGTAAACGTCTAAAACGGCGGCAAGAATGAGCGAAGAGACCTCGGAAATGCTGCCGCACGCATTTATAATTGCTATGTTTTCTTCTCTCTTGCGCAAATGTTCGAAAACCTCGAAAAATGTCTTGCGAGTGCGAGTAAGATATTCAAGATTTTCATATATTTCAACGGTGTTTCCTCTGTTACCTATCCTCTTTAGACTTTCCTCGGGAGAAAGATCAAGGAATATGCACATATCGGGCTTCAGTATTTTGGGATTTTCAAGGTTTAATTTTGCAACGGCGTCGTATCCCAACACGGTACCTTGATATGCAAGAGAAGAATAATAGTATCTGTCGCAGATAACGGTTTTTCCCTCTGCGAGCATCTTTTTAATACCTATTTTAGCATCGGTGTTGTGAAGCTCTCGGTCAAAGGTAAACATCTCTGCCATCTCAAGCGGAGTCTTGTCTACCTCCTTGGCAAGCGCGCGACGAATCGCCTTTCCCGACGGCAGCTCTGTCGGCTCGGCGGTAACCTCGCACAAGATACCGAGCTTTTCAAGCTCTTCTCGGAGAAGATTTATTTGCGTCGTCTTCCCCGCGCCGTCAATGCCCTCAAAGACGATAAATTTTGGATTATTATTCATTAAAATTGTCTCCCAAAAAACAGTTGTTTAATCTTCTTATTTCTCTTTCCAGGTGGAGGGAGAGAAAAGCAAGAGTATCGGGAAGAGCTCAAGTCTGCCCAAAAGCATGTCGAGAGTCAGAACGACCTTCGATATAGGTGAGTAGAACGCGAAGTTGCCGCTCGGCCCTACCGCATCGAGACCGGGCCCAACGTTGTTCAGACAGGCGGCGACCGACGAAAACGATGTCTCAATGCTCTGCCCGTCAGCAACGGCGATCGCCAAGAAGGAAACGAAAAAGATCAGAATGTAAGCGACCATATATGCGAAAACTCCGCGCACCGTGTCCTTGTCCACACTCTTTTTCTCAAACATGACCTTTTTTATCTGTCTTGGGTCGGTCATGTGTCTGATCTCCGCCCAGGTGCTCTTGACCGATATCACAAGCCTGCTGACCTTGACACCACCGCCCGTCGATCCCGCGCATGCACCAATAAACATAAGCACAAGCAGAAGCGTTTTCGAAAGATTCGGCCAGAGATTAAAGTCGCTGGTGGCAAATCCCGAGGTCGATATCACGGTGTTCACCTGGAAAAACGCGTTCCTGAGTGCATCTCCAAGGTTGCCGTAAGCAGAATAAATATTGTAGGTAATAAGCGCCGTTGCCGCGACCGTGATTCCGGTGAACCAGCGAAGCTCCTCGCTAAAGAGTGCCACAAGTGCCTTTCCGGTCAGGATCAGGTAATAAAGATTGAAGTTGATACTGAATATAAACATAAATATGGCAACTACCCACTGGCAGTATTCAATGTGCGCCACGGTGCCTCCAAAGGTCACCATGCTGTCGCTCCATATTGCAAATCCGCCCGTGCCTGCCGTTGAGAAAGAAACACATAACGCCTCGTAAAGATCCATACCGCCAAACATCAGGCAAATTACCTGAGCAAGTGTCAGCCCAACGTAAATGCCGTACATGATAGCCGCGGTCTTTCTGACCGTAGCAACGATCTTGTCAACCTTCGGTCCGGGCATTTCGGCGCGCATGATATGAACCAGTCTTGACGATTTCATATCCTGCTGAGGCATAATGGCAAGCACAAAGACAAGCACACCCATGCCGCCTATCCAGTTAGTAAAGCTGCGCCACAAAAAGATTCCGCGCATACCCATTGAGGGATCAACAGGATTCCAAAGCATACCGTATTGCTGTGGGAAAAGCACGCTCGCGCCCGTGGTGGTAAAGCCGGATACCGTTTCAAAATAAGCATCGATAAAATTGGGAATAAGCCCCGAAAGCACAAACGGCAAGCAGCCGAAAAAGGATAGGATGATCCATGACAATCCGACCACCACAAAGCCGTCCTTGGCACCAAGCGCAGACCCTTCCGGCTTGCGCAGGGAAAGTAAAACGCCAAGAACAAGTAACATTCCAATAGGAATAAGAACGGAATAAAGCATTCCAAACTCACCGTATATCAGCATAGTGATAAGAGGGATGAGCATAAGCGCCCCCTCCACCAACAAAAGCTGACCGGTGATATATCTCAACATTTTTAAATTCATTGTACGTCCTCGAAATCGAATTGTAAGATCACTCAAGCACGTCGTTAAGATAGCAAACGTGAGGATTGGAGGTGAGCACTATTACCTTGTCGCCCGCCTCTATCGTAGTGTTGCCGTGCGCGTAGTTGACCGCACCGTTGCGAATCGTTGCGGCAACGAGTACGTTTTGCTTGAGCTTCAGCTTGCTGAGCGGAACGCCCGCTTGCTTAAAGTCCTCTGCTACGTCGAATTCAAGTGCCTCGACGCGATTGTCCGCGATCCTATGAAGGGCGACGATAGAGCTCTTAGCTCCCTTGCCGTCCTTGTTTGCCTGACCTCTCACGTACTGTAAGACTTTGGACGTGATTATGAACTGAGGAGTGATGTTGGAGTCAACTCCGGCGTTTTCGGAAAGCTTGACAAAGGAAGGAGAAGCGATCTTGGCAATAACCTTGTCAACCTCTCTGGACTGTGCGAACATCGAAATGATCAGATTGGTATGATCGCTCGAGGTCATAACCACGCAAGCGTCCGCATCCTTGATCCCCTCCTCGTCGAGAAGAGTCGGGTCGGTCGCATCGCCGTGAATTATCTTGACGTTCGGGAAAATATCGGCAAGCTCCTCGCAGACGGCAAGCTCCTTTTCAATTATTCTGATCTTATATCCGCTCTCGCGAAGAGGACCGACGAGATATCTCGTAATTCTTCCTCCTCCGATAAGCAAAATTCTCTTAAGCTGCTTTCCTATAAGACCGATCTTAACGAAAAGCTCGTTTATGTCGATGCGTGAGCCGGCAATAGAAACGATATCACCCTCGCGGATGACAAAATTACCGCCGGGAATAAAGAACTCGTCGCCGCGCACGACGGTGCAGATAAGCGTGTTTGTGCCAAAACGGCTCTTAAAATCCTTAAGCGCAAGATCGATAAAGGGATGATTTGCGCCAATATGTATCTCAACGACCTCAACCTGACCGTTGGCGAACTTTTCAAGCTTCATCGCCGCAGGGAATCGGATAAGTCTTGCCGCCTCGCGAGCCGCCTCGTACTCGGGATTGACGATCATATCGATTCCGAGATTTCTCGACATAAACGACACCTGCTTGAGATAGTCGGGATCTCTTACTCTCGCGATAGAGCGCTTTGCGCCGAGCTGCTTGCCGATCATACAGCAGAGCAGATTGAGCTCGTCGCTCTGCGCGACCGAGATTATAATATCGCATTCGGGCACGCCCGCCTCGGTCTGTATATCTATCGAGGCGCCGTTTCCGGTTACGCCAAGCACGTCGTATTTATTTACAACGGCGGCAACCGTTTCGGCATCCTCGTCAATAACGGTAACGCTGTGACCCTCCTCGCAGAGAGCCGAGATCAGAGCCTCTCCGACGATACCGTTTCCAATAACAACAATTTTCATAATTGGCCTCGAAATTTAATGTTCGGATCATTTTCTGATTATCTTGATTCCCTCGGGAGCAGAGACCTCAACGAGAGTACCCTCGGGGGTCTTTTTCGCGCTGACCGAGATCATTCCCTTTTCGGTGGGATATTCGCCCCTTGCCCAGTCAAGATAAGCAAGCTCAGGGTCTATCTCGTAGGTGTCTGCGGAGATCGCGCGGATACCGAGAACGTACTGAGTCATATAGGGGCAAGGACCCGAAGACCAGCCGTGGCAGAGAGAGTGACGGAAGTTCTTGTAGCAATATGCGCCGAAATCTCCGTGAATATCGTTCTTGCCCTCGGGCACGATCTCGTCGATGGGCGCGCTGTTTACGGTCCAATCGAGATTGAAGTCCTCCCAGAAGGTAGTTGCGCCAAAGTCGAGCATAGCGCCCCAAAACGCCTTGATGTCGTCAAGAGCGCCCGCGAAATCTCCCGCCATAGCCTTTGCAACGAGCAGATAATAACCGAAGAAGGTCGAGTAACCGTGAGCGCCGCCGGGAGCGAGCCACTTTTCGTTTACTTCCTTGGGATCAACGATGCGAGACAAAGCAAGCATAGAAGCACCCTGCTTGGATGTTCCGGGATTGGGCACGTGCTTTGTCATAAGCGCCGCCTTTGCCGCACACTCGTCGGCAAGCTCGTTCTCTCCAAATACACGAAGCATATCGGCACTCTTTTCAAGAACTATCTTGAGAATTCCCTGAAGTCCCGCGTGCTTGCCCTCCTCATAGCTTTCGTTGGGCCAGTCGAGGAATCTGTGACCGGTCAAGACCTCGGAGCCGTTCTCGTCAACGAGAGGCAAAAAGCGCTTGATCAGCTCAACCATATATTCTTTCTGCTCCATCAGATAATCAAGATCGCCAACCTGACGGTAAAGATCGTGATGCATAAAGAGCCACCAGAGCGAATAGGTTGTAATGTTATTCATCCACTGATCAACGGGCGTGTCATCTCTGATCAGGTCGAGAGACCTCTTGATAATGGGATCGTTGCCGAATACCGCGAGAATGGTCTGCACCTCGGTGTGCATATCGCCTATCCATACGAGGCGGTCGCGCTTGATGCCGTCCCAAAGATATTCCTGCATGTTGAGGTGAACGGTGTAAGCCGCTACCTGCCAGATCTTGTTGAGTCTTTCATCGGAGCACTCAAAGCTACCCTTGTATTCAACGTCGTTGTAGCAGAATACACCCTTGATTCCGGCAAGATTCATTATCGCGCCGTCACCGAGAAGCTCGATATATGCAAAGCGGAAGCCCGATTCGTTGGTCTCGTTTGCCGACAGTCCGCTGATGCTCATTGCAATGTCTCGGTTTGCGTGGTTGTTGGTGGAGTTTTTGACGCCAAGAGGAGTCAACGCCTCCATAACGCTCTCGCCGAAGCGAATGCGAAGATCTGCTCTGTTTTCTCCGCCTGTGTTGGCACCCTGACAAAGAATACGCATGCATCCGGCAAATTCGATGCCGAAATCTATAAGAATAGCCGCATTCTTATCTGTGTTGTTCTGCATTCCGCAAACGCCTGCGGGATGGAAGGTTAACTGATTCGGGCATTCGTTAAGCAACACATCTGCATTGGTTACGTTGCCTTGAGTGAAAATGATTCTCTTGGGAGTAATATATCTTCTGACTCTGGGGTCGGTCTGAGAGCCGTTCAATTCGTTAAAAATTTCATTTACCTTAGCCATAGTATCATAAGCCTTTCTCAAGGAAATTATTCTGTGTGAGCATACTCACACAGAGTAAGTATATCATATATATGAAAAAAAATCAATAGAAATCGCCATATTTTTTGCCGATAAAGGCAAAAAAATGAGGCTTGTGCGTCAGCTGTCCGCGCAAGCCTCAAGGAAGCTTCCCAAAGGGAATTTATATAAAAATTTCGTTCTGATAGCGAGTGCCAAGCCCCTCCTTGTAAAGATGCGAATCGTTGGAATGCTGAAGAAGCCTTGGGATACAAAATCCGCCCTTCGATGCAGAAAACTCAATAACCGAAACGCCGGTGTGCCCGATGTCAAATCGGGTGGAAAAATCATTGTACGGGATATCAAGTATCGTGCTCAGAAACAGAAGACCAAATCCCTGATGAGCAAACAAAGCGACCCTTTCGTCGGTCGGCTCCTCGGCAATATAGCCGCTTCGAAGCGCATCGTGACGGTAGCCGAGAGAAAGCATGAATTTATCAGCCTCCTCGCGCACCCGCTTCACGCCCGCTTCAAAGCGGGTATTTTCAAACGCGGGATAGGTGTACCATTTATCGCCGAGCGCTCTGACCTCGGGCGAGGTGAAAAGATCTCTCGTCGGACGGTGGAAGAATGCCCAGGTGAGCTTGCCGGGCTCATATTCAACCGTCATATCTCTCCACGCAAGCGACTCGCAGCACCAATCAAGCACGGTCATCTCCTGCTTCAGAATTTCGCAGGTCGGCATGGCGGTCTGCCTCGCGCGCACGGAGGGAGACGAATATATTTTGTCAAGTCCGTGAACGGCAAAGCGCCTACCAACCGCCTCGGCCTGACGGTGTCCGAGAGGAGTAAGGCTGTCGGGATTATAGATCGGATCTCCGTGTCTGACGTAGTAAAGTATCATGTCATACCTCCGTGTGCCGGTCGGCAATCCGCCCGAGAGCGCGACCGCCAACAAGTGGAATATTTCTACCTGAATTATACCATCCGAAATAAAAAAAGTAAATACCTTTTCAAATATTTTCAAAGAAAAAAAGCCCCACCGTTATAGGTGAGACTGATTTTCGCGTACGCAATTGACAATCAAAGCTCAAGCCAAAGGCCCGAAAGGAAGAAGGTTACGAGCTATGTTTTGACAGAAACGCATCGCGTTCATCCATTCCCAAAAGCTCAAAGAGCGAAATGCCAAGGGCGTCGGCAATTTCATCGAGAATGGCAATATCGGGGCAGGATCTTCCCTGCTCCCACTTGGAGACCGCCTGCGCCGTAACGCCGACCCGAAGCGCAAGGTCATTTTGCGTAAGCTTCGAGCGCTTTCTGGCATCTGCGATCTTCCTGCCCAAATTGTTTGTGTCTATCATCTGCTAACTCCTTGCTGCAATTCGCTCGAGCGCACCTCTGCAATAAGCACGCTCGGTTTTTGGGATAAATCGCCGCAAAGAATCTCGGCAAACCAAGGTCAGCATCCTTTTTTTGCCTTAGACCGACTCCGAGGCGAGTTTGCAGTATCCATAGCGTGTAGAAATCATTAAAGTCGCCTCCTTTTCATAAAATTTCGCTCCGTCGGGGTCTATGCCGACAGACCGATAATCCTATTATAATACCGAGACTGCAATTTGTCAATAAACCTTTGGTTGATTTTAGACGACTTTCAATCTTTAACATTCGCCCACAAATCTTATATCAAAAACGATTAATTTCAACGCCTGTCCTCAAATCAAGCAACTTGACAAAGAAAAGCAGAAATGATATAATATTCTTGTAATGGAAAAACGATCCTGTACACACGGAGAAAAAATATATGAATATAAAAAAAGCATTAGCGTGCCTTGTCCTTTTTGCTTTGATGATCACTACGACATCGGGGCTGTGCACACTTGAGACCTCAGCAGTGACCGAGACCTATCAGGTGTCCGAGGAATACAAAAGCAGTAAATATTACGAGCATCTTGGGCGAATAGAGCTGACGGGCGATCAGGCAACCGACGTTATCGCAATAGCGCTCTCACAGCTCGGATATCACGAGGGAGACGGAGATTCTGACCTTGACGGAATGAACTCCTCGGGCACGAAAAATTTTGTCGAATACAACGTCCTTTACGGCAAGCTCGACAACCAAGAGGGTAATGGACTGAGCTACGGATACGCATGGTGCGCCTCGTTTGTGAATTGGTGCTTACGCCAATCGAGAGTAGAAAAGACCGCATCGGGATCCGAGGTTAGCTGCCGCCGCTGGCTTGCGGATTGCAAGGATATGGGAATATACGTTGAAAAGAAAAACTATGCTCCCAAAACAGCAGACCTTATCTTTTTCAAGGACGCGGGCAGCTCGGTGACCTCCACTCATATAGGTATGGTTCTTTATTCGGACGAAAACCGCGTGTATACGATCGAAGGAAACGCATCAAGCGGCAGCGCTCTGTCGACCGCAGGACATTACGTTTGCCTTCGCTCGTATAAATTGTCGGACAAATACATAGTTGGGTACGCATCGCCAAAATACAAGACAGACGAAACGGCTTTGAAGGTGGATCATTCAGGTGAGGAAATGTCCTCGGGACTGTATATCTCAAAAGGCGAAATAAACGTCTATTCAGATGAAAAAATGAGTGAAAACTCCGACGTCCTGGGCGCTTACGAGCTTCTTACGGTAAAAGAGAGATACGGCGATTGCTTTAAAATCAGCTATCAAAAAGACGGGAAAACTTACGGGGGCTATGCGAAAGCGGCAAAAAAGGCCGTCCAGATATCATCTGACGGAGCAACCGAGGCGATAGAGCTCATTCACGATGCGGAAAATGAATATGTCACGAGATTTGCCGTGCTCCCGTCTACCACGATCGCCCTTCCCGATCCCGAGATCACAAGAGAGACCTCGGGCTTCGTCGGTTGGAAGGTGATCGAAACGGGCGAGCTTTTGCAATCGGGCGATACGCTTAGCGATATTGATAAAAAAACAATCCTCGTTGCCCAGTGGGATGAGACCTTATATACCGTCACCTTTGCGGATTCCGACGGAAAAGTGCTCAAGGAGATCAAAGGATATTACGGAGACCTTGTCGAGCCGCCCGAGGTCGACGACGAGTGCTTTGAGGGCTGGGGAGTCGATGAGATCCCCGCGAAAATAACCGAAAGCATAGTATATACTGCGGTATATTCCGAAAAGCCAAACGCCTTCGGTTGCAGATCAAGCGTGGCTGTCAGCATCTTGCCGAGTCTGATCGCGCTTGGGCTATCAGTATGCTTTGCAATCCAAAAACGCAAATTCAAATAAACAAAAGCACCGAAGTCTGAAGATTTCGGTGCTTTCTTAATATTTTTAATTAAATTCCGATTTGATGCTTCGGACGAAAAGACTGTCGATCGCCGCGCGGCAGCTCTTGCCCTCGTAAATAACCCTGTAGACCTCGTTACAGATCGGCATATCAACCGAATATTTTTCGCAGAGAAGCATAATCGCTTTGACGGTGTAATATCCCTCCGCCAGCTTGTCAAACGACTCTCCCTTGGCGATCTTTTCTCCAAATTCACGGTTGTGGCTGAATTTTGAAAAAACTGTTGCCTCATAGTCTCCAAGATGGCAAAGGCCGTAAGCCGAAAGCTGATTTCCTCCCATAGCAGAGATAAGGCGAGCTACCTCTCTCGTTCCTCTGGACATCAAAGCACCCTTAAGGGTAGAAAGCTCACTACCGTCGAGTATTCCCGCAGCAATACCGATAACGTTTTTTGCCGCCGCGCCGATCTCGTTTCCGATCATATCCTCGCCGTAGTAAAATCTTATCAGCTCGCTTGAGAACGAATCTACAAGCAGATGCTTGGTCTGCTCGTCCTCGCTGTCGATGACCATACAGTTAGGGATTCCCGCGTAAAACTCCTGAACGTGACCGGGACCGAGCCAAACGGCGATCTTGTTCGAGGGATCAACGTTTGCCTTGGCGATCTCGGAGAGTCGACGACCCGTAGAGATCTCGATTCCCTTCATACAAAGCACGAAGATCTTGTTTTTCAGCCCAAGAGGAGCAAGATCGCGCAAAAATGAATCGAGAGATTGCGAATTTATCGAAATAATAATAACGTCAGCATGCTCAAAGCAAGAAAGGTCTGTAGAAACCTCCACCGACTCGGGAAGAATGAGAAGATCGTTTCTTCGTTCCTTCAAGAATCTCTGAATATGCTTGGAATCGGGACGACCGTAAAGAGTTACGGGAAAATTTTTCTTTTCGGCGAGATACCAGGTAATGAGAGAACCCCAGCGACCGCAGCCGGCAACACAAATTTTCATATAAATAAGATCAAAGCCTTTCATTTTAACTTGCAAAAACTAATTTATTAGCCTGCATTGACAAAAATCACTAAAAATGATACAATATTAAGTGTCTTCGCTATATTATAGCTTATATTTGATCAAAAGTCAAGTGAAACAAAAATGAAATAAAATAAACTCTGCTACAAAAGGAAAGAAAATGATAGCAATAAGCGCAAACAACCTGACCCTCCGCTTCGGAACGACCACGATACTTGAAAAGGTCTCGTTTTCTCTTGAGGAAAACGATAAGCTCGGTATCATTGGCGCGAACGGAAGCGGCAAGACCTCGCTTTTCAAGCTCATAACGGGTGAATACGAGGCGGAAGAGGGAGAAATCTATATATCCAAGGGAAAGACCGTAGGCATACTTTCGCAGTACGGCGCTTTCTCCGAGGCGGATGCCTCGGAGGGCTCAACTGCACTTGAGCACATGTACGCTGCCTTCCCCGCACTGCTTGCGGCTGAAAAGCGCCTCTCGGAGCTTGAGATATTGCTCGCCGACCACACTGACGCAAAGCATAGCATATATACCAATGAATATATGTCGCTCAACGATAAATTTATCCGCGACGGCGGTCTTGAGTTCAGAGGCAGGTGCCGTTCAATTCTTCAAAAGCTCGGCTTTGACGACGACCAGATAAATATGAACGTTTCTCTGCTCTCGGGAGGACAAAGAACACGCCTTGCCCTTGCGATCGAGCTTTGTCAGGAGCCCGATATACTGATGCTTGACGAGCCGACCAACCACCTTGACATCGAAACGCTCGGCTGGCTTGAAAACTATCTCTCGCAGTACAAAAAGTGCGTAATGATAATCTCCCACGACCGTTATTTTCTCGACCGTATAACAAACAAAACACTCGCCATCGAGCATCATCGCGCCAAGCTCTATAACGGGAATTACACCAAGAGCATGGAGCAAAGAAAGATCGACCGCGAGATATACGAAAAGCACTACAAGGAGCAGCAAAAGGAAATAGCAAGGCAGGAGGCATACATTGCCCAACAGCGCCAATGGAATCGCGAGAGAAATATAATCGCCGCCGAGTCGCGCCAAAAGCTGCTTGATAAAATGGAAAAGCTCGAGGCCCCCGAAACAGAGCAGAGAGCGATCCGAATGAAATTCACGTCCGCCATCGCAAGCGGCAACGACGTGCTTGACGTCAAAGGACTAGCAATGGGCTTTGGAAACAAGCGCCTGTTCACCGACCTCAATTTCCTCGTCAAACGAAACGACCGCCTGCTCATCATCGGACCGAACGGTTGCGGCAAATCCACCCTGATCAAACTGATGATGAAAAAGCTGACCGCCACGGCGGGCAAGATCGAGGAGGGATACAACGTCGAGATCGGCTACTACGATCAGGAAAACCAAAATCTTGACCCCGATAAAACCGTCATCGACGAGCTTTGGGATCACTACCCCACCCTTCCCGAGCAAAAAATTCGTTCCACTCTCGCCTGGTTCAATTTCTTCGGCGAGGACGTATTCAAGACCGTAAAAATGCTCTCCGGAGGAGAGCGGGCGCGTCTGACACTCTCCAAGCTCATCCTGTCGAGAATGAACCTTCTCATCCTCGACGAGCCGACCAACCACCTCGACATAGACTCCCGAGAGGCGCTCGAATCCGCGCTTGAGGATTTTGACGGCACGATCATCGCCGTCTCGCACGACCGTTATTTCATCGAAAAGCTGGCAAGCCGCATAATCGAGCTCAAGCCCGACGGATACGTTGACGGAGATATGTTCGACTATCAGATAACGAGATCGGGAGAAGCCTATACCGAATTCCGAGAATTCACCTCGGCAAGAAAAGAGCGCATGGTAGCCGCCGAAGTTCCGCAGCCGCAAAAGACGACCGCGCCAAGCGGAAAAGAGCAGTATCTTAAGGCAAAGCAAGAAGCGTCGGAGGCAAGAAAAAAGGCGAACAGAATCGCGCGTCTTACAGCGGAGATGGAAAAACTCGAAGTCGAGCTTGACCAGATCACCGAGCAGATGAACGGAGACGCCGCCACAGATTACAAAAAGCTTGCCGAGCTGGACAACCGAAAAAACGAGATCGAGGATCGTCTTATGGAAATATACGAGGATCTGGAAGGATAGCTCCGCTGGCTCGCGATGAGGATAACCCGATCAGATCTAAAAGCCCAGAACGATATCTTTCTCTGTTCTTGACGGAGAAACAACAGAAAGACACACCCGAAAGGAGTTAATCCTTTTGGGTGTGTCTGTTTTACGTCTGCTCTTTATTTCATCAATTCATCTGTCAAGCGCAGGATCTCGGGTGCGATCTTTTGTCTTTCGCTCTTGAGAACTCCCCTATAGATCGGGTGTGCGAGTGCGACAAGCGCACCGCCGACAAATCCGACCGCAATGCCGACTATCATTGCAAGGCTCTCGGCAAGTCCGATCACCGCGCCTATATCAGTCATAGCAAGGCTCATACCCATTCCGAGAATGAGCGCACCGATGATACCCACCGTTATAGCGACACTTTGCGCCTTGTTTGAGGCGCTTTTGTCAAGTCGGCGGAGTCTGTCGAGCTTGGTCTCCTCCTTCGCCGTGTATTTTTCTCTGATCCTTCGGAGCTCCTCCTGCTCATTGACCGAGTAGGTGTACTGAAATTTATTTTCGTTGTTATCCATTTTTATCCTCATTCAAAAGCTTTAATTTCTTCGTGCTCTGCACGATCATATTTATTGCCATTACCACGATCACGACCGAGACCGCAAAGCCTACTCCGCCAAGCATAAGCTTTTGCGAAAAAGCGTCCATCGTGCCGTCGCTGAAGGTCGTCAGCATCGTTGAGGTCAGCGTGAGCATAGAAACACAAGCCGCCGCGAGACTGATCGCCTTGGACGCAGAATAGATCGGACTGTTATATTTGCGATATTTTACAATATTTACGATCGCGACCGCAAACGCCGTAAAGGTGTACGCCGCCATGGCGATAGTCGTGATCTGATGATGAATAAACGTCCTGTTCCAATAAACCATAAAGAACACGATCAGCGAAAGCGAAAGATTCATCACCAGGAATATCCAACCGCAAGCGCGGTATTTTATCAGCTCCTCGCGCATCCTCTCTCCCGGCTTGTGCACCACGTTGTGCCGCACCAGAAAAAATCTCATAACGGCGAGGAAAATATAATAGACCGCGAAGGAGTAAAACCAGAAGCTCCTGTGCAAAAAGCCAAGCCAGAGCTGAAGCGCCGCATAGGCTACGTTCCAGATAAGCGAGCCGAAGAGCGACACGTTTACGCGGAGGCGGTCGTCCTCAAGCCAGCGCCGAGCGTATTTATTCTCGTTTTTAAAATTTCTGAAAAATCTGATAAGATACGGTATTTTGAAGCACCATACCGTCAAGGTATACGCCGCCAATACGTAAGATACTATCGCAAGCGGCGATTCGGTTCCCAAAAACACCATCGAACAAACCAGAAAGACGGTTGCTATCGGAACGAGAATTATCATTATCGCAATATGCGGAAATAGCAAGCTCTTACCGAGCTTTTTCCAGAATTCCATTTGCAAATCTCCTTATTTTGACGGTAAACAGACTTCCCTCACCGACCGCGCTTTCAACGCTTATCTCACCGCCGACTATGTCGACGACTCGCTTGACAAGTGCAAGTCCGAGTCCATTGCCCTGAGTCGCGCGCGAGCTATCTCCCTGATAGAACTTTTCAAAGACGTGCGCTCCGACCTCGGCACTCATTCCGCAGCCCGTGTCGCGAACCGAGACCGTCGCGTATTTTTCGTCGGCACGGAGTGTGAGTGCGACCTTGCCGCCGTCGTCGGTGAATTTAAAGGCGTTGGAGAAAAGATTGCTCCAGACAAGATAGAGAAGCTCGGAATCGCCCGTGACGCTCACGCCGTCCTCGATTTCGGTCTCGATCTCGATATTTCGGCTCTCCCAGACGCTCTCGTACTGCAAAAAGCACTCGCAGAGCTGCTCGGAGAGGTCAAATTTCTCATTTTTAGGGTAAATCTGTTGATTTTCAAGCCGATTGAGCTTGAGAATATTCGTCATCATATCGGACAAGCGGCGACAGGACTCGCTCACAGCCGCGGCGTATTCAAGCCTTTTTTCGTCGGTCAGATCGCTCTCTTGGAGCAATTTCCCGTAATTCTGCATTACTGCAAGCGGAGTTTTCATCTCGTGAGACACGTTTGCGATGAAATCCGAGCGCAAGGTCTCAACTCCCTCAAGCTCCTCTGCCATTTTGTTTATACTCGCTATCATCTCGTTGAAGCTCTCATCGGTCGTGATACCCGAAACTCTCGGTATCCGCACGCTGAAGTCGCCGAGCATCATCTGCTCTGCCGCCTTGGCGATCTGCTTCAGCGGACGCTCGAACATATACCGTCTCCTTACCGTTTCAACGACCATTATAAGAAGGCTGATGAACAAGACGTTCCAGAACGTGATCTTTGCCGCAAATGATATATTTTCGCCCGTCAGCTCGATTCCCAGCTCCCGTTCAAGCAGAGTGACAAAAAGCATAACGCTACAGGTTATAACGAAGGCGACGAACAAAAAATAGGTGAAATAACGGTATAGCACGCGAAGTATCCGCGCGACTATCCTTTTGGCTTTCGTCTCCTTACTCATTTGAGCACCGCCTTATAGCCCAGTCCGTGCACAGTCACTATCTCAAAGGAATCGCAATCCGAAAGCTTTGCGCGGAGCTTGGTCATATAGACGTCGACCGTGCGAGTGCCCGACTGCGTATCCACGTCCCAAAATTCGTCCATAAGCTGTGTTCGGGTGAAGGTCTTTTTCGGGTAGGACAAAAGCTTATAGAGAATGTCGAATTCTCTTGTGGTCAGTGCGATCTCCTCGTCGCCAAGGCTTGCAGTTCTCTCGTCGGCATCCATAACGAAGCTGCCGATCTCAAGACGGCGGCTCAACGCGATCTTCGCGCGGCGCAGAAGCGCGCCAATTCGCAAGAACATCTCGTCAAGGTCGATCGGCTTGACCATATAATCGTCCGCGCCGACTCTGAAGCCTCTTTGCTTGGAAGCGAAATCATCACGCGCCGTGACGAAAAGTATCGGGATATCGTTGTTGAGCGAACGAACTGTTTTCGCAAACTCAAATCCGTCTATATTCGGCATCATAATATCTGAAATGATGAGGTCAAAGGTGGTCTTGTACATCTCGTCGTAGGCGTCCTCGGCGCACAAGCTGCCGACCGCCTCGTAGCCGTTGTTATTCAAAAATGAACAGACCGAGCGATTGAGGTCTCTGTCATCCTCAACTACAAGTATCTTAAACATAATTTTTCCTCCGACTGTCAGCTTTAACTGTATTATAACACCTAAATGTTAAGATTTTGTTTGCATTTTCGCTTTTTTTACACTAAACTCGTCTTTTTGAGCACCAAATTACTGAATGCGCCGAGTCCGAGCGCGAACAATGCTCCTCCAAAGAGGCAGAGTGCGACGTTTATCGCGGTCGAGCCGACGGGCGCGGCGACCAGATCGATCATCATAAAGAGCAGCATACCGCCGCCAAGGCTTCCGCAGATCGAAAGCCATGTCCTCTGCTTTGCCGCCACGCTGATCAGTGTGAAGATTGAAACGAACACGAGCATCAGAAGGATCTTTGCGATCATGCTCATCACGATGTTCATCGCGGTCAGGTTGTAAGCCGACAGGTCGAAGGACAGACCTGCGATAGCTCCGCCGAGGATCGTGCCGATAAAATAAGCTATCAGCATAAGCGCACCGCAAATAAATCCCGCGAGCGTCTTTGAGGTTACGTAATCACCCTTTTTTGCGCGGACTGTAAATAGATTTTTCGAATATCCGCTACGAAAATCCTCCGAAATAAAGAGGCAAACAAACACCGAAACACCCATAAACGCCATATTTATGTTACACATAGCGAATATTTCAGCACCCTTGACCTTCTCCTCGCTCGGAAGCGTGCCCAGATTCTGCCAAGCACTCTCGGGGCCCTCCATTATCACTGTTTCTCCCGTCTGCTGATCGATACTCTCAGTACCGTCCATCATGTTCATCATGACCGTCATAACGATCGGAATAAGGAGCGCGCAAGCGATCAGAATATAGAAGTATCTCGATCTCCACATTCTGCGAAAATCGACTCGAAGCATACTGCGAAGTCGTTTGCTAAATCCAACCGACTCGAATTTTACGCTGTTTTCCATCATTTCTTGCCTCCGTTCATCAGATCTATATAGTACTCCTCAAGTCCGATCTTGTCGGTCTTAAGCTCGGTGAGTGTAATATTGTTTTCGTAAAGATAGGACACGATCTCCTCGGGAGTCACGTCGTCGTACACGCGCAAAAATCCCGCCTCGTCCTCCTCAACTCGCGAATATTTGCAGCCGAGAAGCGTTTTCGTTCTGTTTACGTCTGCGCTTTGAAGCGCACCGTAGGTGCGACAGCTTGCATCAAGCTCCTCTGCGGTCATCTCGACAATCATTTTTCCGTGGCGGATAATGCCGTAGTGAGTTGCGACCTTTTGCAGCTCGCCGAGCAGGTGCGAGGACACGACGATTGAGCGCTTGCCGTCCTTGACTATATCGAGAAAGACCTCTCGCATAATTCTCATACCGTCGGCATCAAGTCCGTTAAGGGGTTCGTCGAGAACGAGCAGAGTGGGATCGCCAAGGAGCGCCATCGCGATTCCGACCCTCTGCTTCATACCGAGCGAACAATTTTTGAATTTGTTGGATGCCGCGCCCTCCATTCTCACGGTCTTGAGCACCTTTATGACCTCTTTTTCGGGGTTTTCAATGCCCAGATTTGCCGCCTGAAGCATCATATTATCCCAGACTGTAAGTCCCGGAAAGCATCCGGGGGCTTCGATAAGCACTCCGATCTTGGCTCTTACGTCGCCGTCGGTGTGATCTCTGCCGTAAAGCTTTATCGAGCCGCTACTGACGGGAATAAGTCCGCATATCATCTTCTCGGTGGTCGATTTGCCCGAGCCGTTCTCGCCGATAAAGCCGTAGATCGCGCCCATAGGCACGGTCATATCAAGACCGCAAACGGCTTGCTTTACGCCGAAGTTTTTTGAAAGATTTTTGGTTTCTATTGCATTCATACTCTGTGAAGATCCTTTCATTAATATACGTCGCACTTCGAGAGTATCAACGTGCCCGCAAGGTTATAGATAACTGTCCAGACAAGTGAGACGAGCAAGCAGACGATCAGTGCACCGAAATTGCTTGAGAGGTTGGCGTTGACCGAAGCGCCGTAAAGGAAGATATTGAGGAAGGAGGTCGGGAGTGACAGACTCTCAACTATCGCCGCCACACCGATGATCAGAATTCCCGTGCCGAAGAAGAAGGACGAGGCGATCGAAACACCGAAGTATTTTCTGAAAATGACGTTGAGGAATGTGTAAAGGCTTGCCCAGCCGAGCGACATTATGATCTTACCGAGAATCGCGATTATCAGCGAGCCGACGTTGACGTCGGTCTCGTAGCCCACGAGCAGACCGCCCACGGTGCCGCCTATAAGGTAGGTTATGCACATACAAGCCATTGCGAAAGCGCAAGCGAGGGTCTTTGAGATCATATAATCCTGCTTTTTCGCGTGGGTGGTAAAGAGCTGCTTGACGTAGCCTGATTTGTAGTCGTGTCCGATGAAGATCGAGACCATGATTCCGCCGAAGATGAATACCATATTCATATTTGCGTAGTCGGCGATTCCCTCGATAACGTAAAGCGATTTGCTCGCGGCGATGATCTGCCAGACGTTTGAATAAAGAGGCTCCATCATCTGTCCGTTCTGGTCGGGCATCATCGTCATTGCCGACACCATCGCGGGAATTATCGCCGCGATAGCAATGAAAATGTAAAACAGGGGCGTATGGAAAAGTCGGTAAAAATCTACACCGAGCATTCCCTTGAGTCTTTTGATAAAGCTTGGCGATTCAAAATTCAGTTCGCGCGTCATCTCATTTGTCCTCCTTTTCGCTCATCAGCTCGACGTAATATTCCTCGAGTCCGATCTTATTTTTCTTGATCTCGCTTGGGATATGGCCGTTTTTCATCAGCGTATCCACGATCGCGGCGGTATCGTCGACGTCGTAGACACGAAGATAGCCGTCTTCCTCGCGGACGGTGTCAAATTTTGCCCGAAGCACCTCTTTTGCACCCTGCATATCCTTTGTTTTGAGCGACACGAAGACCTGCGCTCTCGAATCCATCTCCTCTGCCGAAAGCTCCATGATCATTCTGCCCTGGCGGATGATTCCGTAGTGAGTCGCGATCTTTTCAAGCTCGCCGAGGATGTGCGAGGAAATGAGAACGGTGCAGCCGTAATTTTTTGTAATATCAACGAGAATTTCTCTCATAATTCTCATGCCGTCGGTGTCAAGACCGTTGATCGGCTCGTCGAGAATGAGGAGTGCGGGATCGCCGAGCAGCGCCATTGCGATGCCGATCCTCTGCTTCATGCCAAGCGAGCATTTTTTGAATTTGAGGTTCGCGTTGTCCTCCATACGCACGATCTCAAGCACTCTTCTGATCTCCTCGTCGGGATTTTCAAGCCCGAGGTTGATGGTCTGCATACGAAGATTCTGATATACGCTCGAATTCGGGAAGCAACCCGCGTTTTCAATGAGTGCGCCGACTCTCACGCGGACACCTGCGTCGGTAAAATCCTTGCCAAAGAGCTTGATCGAGCCCGAGTCGGCAACAAGGTGACCGCAGATCAGCTTTTCGGTCGTCGATTTTCCCGAGCCGTTCTCACCGATAAAACCGTAGATCGCGCCGACGGGAACCGTCATATTCAGGTGATCCACCGCATACATTCCGCGGAAGCTTTTGGACAGATCTCTTATTTCTATTGCGTTCATTGCTTTCTCCTTTTTATATAACGTTTATATAAAACGCAACACGAGCGAGCCGCATTTTCGCGCCTCGCTTATGTCGTTTGTTTTTTATTTCTTTTTTGCCGCTTCGTAACGAGCGTTTGCTGCCTCGGTTCTTGCCTTTGCTTCAGCAGTTTTTGCGGCACACTCCTCTTGCATTTTAGCGGATCTCTCGGAGGGGCTCATATGAGCATCGTCCCAGCTTTTCTTTGCATCAGCTTTTGCCTTTGCATAAGTGTTGTGACCTCTGTTTTCCTCAAAACTTGCCTTTGCCTCGGCCTTTGCCGCCTCAAACTCCGCCTTGTCTACCTCGTGCTGTGCCTTTGCGGTTGCCTTCATGCTCTTGAATGCCTTGCCAAGCCCTACTGCGAGAGCGGCAACGCCTGCACAGATACCTGCAATGATAAGGGGTTTGTTGTTAGTATTCTTTGCCATTTTAAAATTCTCCTTTATGTCGTTTTGCAGTTTTATTATATTATCCGATTGTTTTTGATTTTTTTGTGAAATGTTTACGAAATGTTATAAAACCGAGGTTGACAACAAAAAATCGGGATATTTGATGAATATTATCACTGTTTATGATGACATGATCTTTGGGAGGCAGAGTATAAAGAAAAATCCATCACAGGCATCCGCCCGTGATGGATTTTGGTTTATTTGGTTTTCATGATCTCTACAGCAAGAACGCGACACGTAGAGATCGGCATTGCTTTTTGTTTATTCTTGAGAAAGAATATTTATAATATGTTGAGCCGTGGCGAAGATATCGTAATCGTATCGCTCAACAGCGGCAAGAACGAGAATATCGGCATTCTTTATCGCCTCTACCGTCATCGGATCACCAACCTGATTTCTGTGACAGAGATAGCAATCCGAAAAATCCCTTTGGAGAAGGTCTAACTGAAAGCATCTGTAGGAATCGGCAAGCATAACGAAATTGCAATCGTTCGTAGCGTTTGCCGCGGTCGTGTGTCTGATGTCGCCCGCGCCGTCTGCTCCAAAATACGAATCTGTCGTTATATTCGAGCGATATGTAATGCCGTAGTCAACTCCTCCTGAATAGTAAGCGCTGTTAATTTTACCAATACTGAAAAGATCTCCCCCGTTGTACTCGTATTCTTTTACGGGAAGCCGATAAAGATTCATAGTCTCAAGACCCAAGCTTTCCATCATTGCCTGATATCCGATAAACGCCCCTGCTCTATTCCAGTGGGTATCGAATTTGTAATATACGTCCCAATAGGGCTTGGCAGCCGTCAACTCATCTAAAGGATAAACGATCTTGACCTCGGAGTTGTCGTGTATATAATCCACAAGTCGTTCGACGCGCTTATATTCGTTTATAACGTCGGCACCTAGATAATATTCGGGATATACCTGCTCTTTATTTGGCCAGATACATATCTGAAGAGTGATACCCTTTGCCTTGCATATTTCGTCAAGTTGAACGAGGATCGATTTGTAATATTCTAATTCGGAGTCGCTCAATAGATTCGTGCCTTGATAGTACGCCATGCTGCTGTCGCCGAGATAATACAGCCATTGATGTCTGCCCTCGATGGCTTGGTTGTTCCAAACGCGCTCAACAGCGTAAGAGGTATCGTAGGGTTTGGCCTTGATCTCGGTTCTGTATTCTCCGCCGCAATATTTACAGCTTGCTAAGACGTATCCGTATGAAGTATAAGAGGGTTGGACAGTTTTTATCTTTTTGTGGTTTTTGTGCTGCTTGATACCCGACTCGTCCTTCTCTTGTCCGCAACCGTTACACTTAAAAACGCGCTCATATCTTGAGCCGCAGGTTACGAGATCGAAGGTGTCGATTGCGGTCGCGTATTCGTGTGATTTCTTTGCGGTATATTCACGGTAGCTGTGAGAGCATTTCGTGCAGGAATATTTCATAACGCCCCAGTCTGTGCAGGTCGGCTCGACCTCTATCACGCCTACGTCGTATACGTGCTCACAAGCCGTGGACGAGGTCTCCTCATTTTCAAAGCTGGGAACGGTCTCCTCCTCGCTCTCCTTGCTCCCCTCGCTCTCCTCGGGGTACTGCTGGGTGGTTTCGTCAAAAATGTCGGGAAATGTTTCCTCGGGGAATATGGGGATCTCGGGGACCTCGGCAACTCCGCCGTCGACGGTTTTATTTCCGTGGAAAAGCTGAATGAGTGCGGGGCGAATGGTCGATTCATACGGCTGCTCGACCGCACCCTTAAGATCGCTGTACGAGTTACGTATCAAGGATCTGAAAGGCAGATGATCGTCGTACCACGCCTCAACCTCGGCGGTATACGTCTTAATTTTGAAGGTCGTGGGAAACTCTGCGATCTTTTCTCCCGCCATACCCTGCGATTCATCTGCGGGGGGATTGATGGTGTCGTAAAGCTCGGGCGAGAATCTGCACGCTATCATCAAAGCGCCCCAGATTATAGTAGGAATGATCAGCATAGCTGCAAAAATACCGATATAAGTCAGCGCAAATCCCTTGGGGAGCTTTGGTGTCCGAGAACTCTCGATCGGATTCTCGTTTTGAGGAGTGTTTTTATCTTTATCCATAAAATACCTCGTGTTGTTTCATTGTCAGAACAAAATCGACAAATAGGTGTTGATATCAGAATTGGAAATAAATGAACGCGTTGTATGTGCCGCCTACGAGCGCCGCCATAGAGAGCGCGAGAATGGCAAACTGTACTATCGAGTCTGCAATGAAGATCATGCGGGACGAAACCACGTCCGCGCAGAGCTTCTCATAGCTCGACTTGAGCAATCTTTGCACAAGACCCGAGAACAAAAATCCGAAAATGACAACGATAATAACGTTCATAGAAAGGAACCTGACGATCGAATAATTACCCGACGTAAAGTTAAAGAGCTGTCGGACGTATTCGTTCGCTTGGAAAATGTTGTCCGAACGGAAATATATCCAACCGATCATAACGGCAAAAATGGTATATATCCAGTTGAAGATCTTAATGGGGTTTTTCTTGAGCCACTTTCCAAGGAAGAGGCGCTCGATTATCTGAAGCACACCGTGGAACAAGCCCCAGAATATGAACGTGAAGTTCGCACCGTGCCAGATACCCGTCAGCATAAATACGACGAACAGATTGATATACGTTCGGAATTTTCCCTTTCTGTTTCCGCCCAGAGGAATGTATATGTATTCCTTGAACCAGGAAGACAGAGAGATATGCCATCTTCTCCAGAATTCCTGAATAGAGAGCGACGTGTAGGGGTAATCGAAATTCTCCTTGAACTCGAAGCCCATCATTCGACCAAGACCGATCGCCATGTCGGAGTATCCCGAGAAATCGAAATAGATCTGCAGGGTATAAGCAATGATTCCAAGCCACGCGACAGGTGCACCGAGATTTTCGATCTCAAGCGCCCAGATGTCGTCTGCGACCTCTGCAAGCACGTTTGAGACCAGCACCTTTTTGCCGAGACCGTAGCAGAATCGCTTTTGACCCGAGATGAAAAGATCAAGGGTCTCTTTTCTGGTCTGAAGCTGAAGGTCAACGTCGCTGTACTTGACGATAGGGCCTGCGATAAGCTGGGGGAAAAGCGAAACGTAGAGTGCAAAGTCGATAATGTTCTCCTGTAGATTCGCCTTGCCCATATAAACGTCCATAACGTAGGACATTGCCTGGAAGGTAAAGAAGGATATGCCAATAGGAAGTACGATCTGGGCGAGGTTGAGCGTGCCCGTGCCCTCCATGCTCAGCATAGTCTGCCAAACCTCGCGGAAGCCCGCGCCGGTCTGCATCAGTGACTCAATGATCGCGATAAGCATATTGAAATACTTGAAGAAGAAAAGTATCGCAATATTGAGCACGACTATAACGATAAACGCCGCGCGTCTTGCTCCTTTGGTTTTCACACCTTTCTCGATCACGTATCCACCCGCAAAGTTGAGCAGGATAGACGAAAGCATGATAAGCAGATAGTAGATTCCGCCCCAAGCGTAGAATATAAGGCTCGCTATAAGCAGAAAAATATTTTTTGCGCGAATGCGCGAGGATTCCTTTTTAAACGGTAATGCCGTGAACAAAAAGTTGCCGGCTATCACTACGGGCAAAAAGACCCATAGGAATATCATAGAACTGAAAAGCATATATAAACCTTCATTTTTTCAGATTAAAGCGTCGGCAAGCGACACGCCTTAACCAAGTATAACATTATTTGGTGAAAAAGTCAATATACAGAGCCGAGTTTGACTAAAATTTAATGAAAAGTCACAAACCAATGGATATAACGTTAAGCATAGTTCCCCTCTTCCCCTTTGAAAAACGGTGAGAAAAGAAAATCTCAGGGTGACAGCAGGTGCAAAGATCAATGACCTCGAGGTTTTCGGACAGTATCCCTGCTTCAAGCAAAAGATGACGGTTCAACCCGACAAGATCACAAAAATATTTGTTCTCAACGTCAGCCCTCGGAATTACAAACAAGTCCGCTATGTTGCCGCCGAGCTGCCGCTCGACTGCTTTGCGAAGATCCTCGCCGACCTCATAGCAGCACTTGTGGATACAAGGGCCGATCACCGCGCGAATATCACTTGGAGAAACGCCATATTCTCCGCAAAGCATACTTACACACTTTGCGGCAATTCCTGCAACTGAGCCACGCCACCCTGCGTGGACCGCGCCAACGGCAATTACTTCTCCGCGCTTTTCCGCCTCAAACAGAATCGGAACGCAATCCGCGGCCTTGACTCCGAGAGTGATCCCCTTTTCGTCAGTAATATAGCCGTCGCCCTCTCGAATATTTACTCTTTGGTAGTAGCCCTCGCCCGCATCGGCGCGCCCCACCCTGTAAATAACGTCGGAATGTATCTGCGGCACGGAAATAACGCTGTGCGGATCGATTCCGATCTCCTCGGCAAATATTTTAAGATTTTTCAAGACGATCTCGTCGCTGTCTCCGCGTCCGAATGCCAGATTGAGAGATTTTGTATGCTCAAGCGAGCTGACTCCGCCCTCGCGCGTCGAAAAGGCATGCACAGAGCGCAAAATTTTGGATTTTATAAACATATCTTCACCCTTTTTATTGGTTTGTTGTCACTATGTAAATTATATCCTATTTCCCGATGTTTGACAAGAGCAAGGCAAAAAAATCACGGTAAAATTCCCGTTTTCCGAAAAATAACGGCAAACTCCGAAAAAAAGGTTGACAACCCCGAAAAAATTTGCTATAATGTAACATCATAAGAAATACAGTGACCGAAACAAGTAGAAAACGAGACTGTCAGACAGAAAGCAGCCGGCTGATGAGAGGCGCGTGAGAGCCGTTTTCGAATACCTTCGCGAGTACCGTCCCGAAGTTCCGTTGGAATGTGTAGGCGGCGGCGGGATTGACCGTTATATCAAACGACTCTTTTGGGAGTTTTAAGACTCATAAGGCGACTTGTGGGTGAATTAAGGTGGTACCACGCATAACGCGTCCTTGGGCTTATTGCCCGCGGACGCTTTTTTTCTCGCAGAGCGAGAGATGCCACGCAAGCGAAGCGTGATATGTTCACTGCGTGAACGTTGTTTGTTAAAAATTTAAGTAAAAATAAAGCCAAGAGCTAAACTTAAGGATACCCCACCGTTTTATATCGTAAAACGTCTACATCACCGACTATCCTTGTGGAAGTTCTTTGGCACACCTTTCTTTCAAGAAAGGTGTGAAGAAAAAAGAAAGGAAAAACTAACCATGAAAATTTACGAAGAACTTGTTGCCCGCGGACTTATCGCGCAGGTAACGAATGAAGAAGAGATCAAAAATATGATCAACGAAGGCAAAGCGACCTTCTACATCGGTTTTGACCCCACGGCAGACTCGCTGCACGTAGGACACTTTATGGCACTCTGCCTTATGAAGAGACTTCAGATGGCAGGAAATAAGCCCGTAGTCCTGATCGGCGGCGGTACGGCAATGGTCGGAGACCCCTCAGGCAGAACCGATATGCGTCAGATGATGACGACCGAGACCATCGCGCACAACTGCGACTGCTTCAGAAAGCAGATGGAAAGATTCATCGATTTCGGCGAGGGCAAGGCAATAATGGTCAACAACGCCGATTGGCTGCTTGACCTCAATTACGTCGAGGTTCTCCGCGAGGTCGGCGCGTGCTTCTCCGTCAACAGAATGCTGACCGCGGAATGCTATAAGCAGAGAATGGAAAAGGGACTTTCGTTCCTCGAATTCAATTATATGATAATGCAGTCCTACGACTTCTACCACCTGTTCAAGACCTACGGCTGTAATATGCAGTTTGGCGGCGACGACCAGTGGTCCAATATGCTTGGCGGAACAGAGCTTATCAGAAGAAAGCTTGGCAAGGACGCTCACGCTATGACCATCACCCTGCTTCTCAACTCCGAGGGCAAGAAGATGGGTAAGACCGCATCGGGTGCAGTGTGGCTCGACCCCAACAAGACCACCCCCTACGACTTCTACCAGTACTGGAGAAACGTAGCCGATGCCGACGTCCTCAAGTGCATCAGAATGTTGACCTTCCTGCCTATCGAGCAGATCAACGAGATGGACTCTTGGGAGGGTAGCCAGCTCAACACCGCAAAGGAGATCCTCGCATACGAGCTCACAAAGCTCGTTCACGGCGACGACGAGGCAAACAAAGCACAGGCTCAGGCAAAGGCACTCTTCGGTGCAGGCGGCGAAGCCGATGCTCCTACCGCGGAAATGCTCGACGAGGACTTCTACATCGAGGGCAAGACCGACATCCTCACAATGCTTGTAAGAAGCGGGCTCGTTAAGTCCAAGTCCGAGGCTCGTCAGGCTGTGCAGCAGGGCGGCGTCTCCGTCGACGGCGAAAAGATCAGCGACATCAAGACCTACTACACCAAGGAGGACCTCGCCGAAGGCAAGCTTCTCCGTAAGGGTAAAAAGTCTTACATGAAAGTTGTTCTTAATAGTTAAGATATATGGGGGAAGGGTGACTTTTTGAAAAAAGTCACCCTTCCCCCATGCCCCCATCCCTCAAAAACCTTCCCGAAAAACAAAAAGAGAAACACTCTTTGCCTACACAACGGGAAACAATTTTTTGAAAAGTGATTTTAAGGCGAGTGCAGAGATTATAAACCTGCCGCTTGCTTTTTTACATCGCCACGTGTGCCTGATTGGGCACGGGCGGATCAGAGGCAGGCGGACTTGCGTGATTTGCCGGCTCGCGATCTCCGTCGTCTTCAATAAACACGTCGTCGGACGAATCAACGAAGTCCAATTTGTCGTTATCTATATCATATTTTTCTGTATACGCCCCGGGATGAGTGCCCTCGTCAAACGTCCTGCCTTGTCTTGTCTTTTTTCTCTTGTTTTTTTCCATAACCCCTCCAAAAACAAACCGTCTGTAAATATTCTTCCCAATAAACAAAAAAATATTTATTGAAAGTTTTTGAAGAGGGTGGGGGGTGCAGGGGGAGGGGGAAACTTTTTTCAAAAAGTTTCCCCCTCCCCCTGCAAGTCCTCATATCCTCACGCCATCTCCTGACGCAAAAAGGACATGATCTTTTTCTCCTCTCGCGAGACCTTGACCTGAGAGAGCCCGAGCAGATTGGCAACTTGCTGCTGCGTCATATCGCGGTAATATCGAAGCAGAACTATTTTGCGCCAATCGGACGGCATCTTGGCGATAGCTTGTCCGAGCGCAATCCGATCGTTGAGATTTTCGAACTCGGCGGCTGCCTCGCGATCGGGAATGACCGAATCGTAGGTTTTGGAGTCCTCACCGTACACGTTGTCGGATAACGAAGTTATTGGTGAGACCGCATCGATCGCGATCGCCGCCTCTTCGACGGAAACTCCGGCAAACGCGGCAAGCTCGGCAACGCCTGCTTCTCTGCCCTCGTCGGTCATGATCCGATTTTTTTCGCGCATAATAGTGATCCCCGTGCGCTTGTATCCCCTGCTGACCCGAATAAGTCCGTCGTCGCGGAGATGTCGCCGTATCTCTCCGATTATCAAAGGTACCGCGTATGTCGAAAAAGCCGTACCGCGCTCTATATCAAAGCTCCTGATCGCCTTGAGCATACCTATGGTTCCGATCTGCATAAGATCCTCGAATTCCGTGCCTCTGTCTCGGAATTTCAGTGCTATACTTTTGACTAAGGCAGTATTTTCGACAATAAGCGTCTCGGCGGCACCCTCGTCTCCCGCCTGCGCCCGACAAATAAGATCCCTGTTGCGCAAAAATCTCTCGTCCTTGGCTTCGGGCGATATCTGATCTGAAATCTTTGTAATTTCTTCCATTTTTTCCTCCGCGGAGTGATCCGTCAGACAAAAAGCCCGACTATGTAAACTCACAGATCTCCGCGTTCGCCGAACGCCTTGTACATTATCACGTTAGTTCCCCGCCCGGGTTTTGACGTCACGCGAATGGCATCGGTAAAGCTCTCCATGACCGTAAAGCCCATGCCGCTGCGTTCACTTGCCGCATCGGTGGTAAAGAGAGGCTGCCTTGCCTCCTTGACGTCCTCAATTCCGCAGCCGCGGTCCTTTATCTCGATCTTTGCGATCCTGCCCTCAAGCAAGGACGCTGTTATATATATCCAGCCATCTCGGTTTTTGTATGCGTGAACGATGCAGTTGGTCACAGCCTCCGATACCGCGCATTTTATATCTGCGATCTCGACCGCGGCGGGATCAAGCTGGGCGCAAAACGCCGCAACCGCCGCCCTTGCCATTCCTTCATTTGCAGAGAGCGCGGGCAGCTTGAGCTGCATTTTGTTTATGACCGCGCCGGAAAATCTACCTTTTTTCATTTTTCGTCTACCTCTTTTACGTTTTTTCTCTTGCTTTCATTGTAAGCCGTGCTTGACTGCGTAGCATTTGTCGCGACTGCCGCCGCAGGCGCCTTTGCTGCCGCCGCTTCTTGATTTTTTTGCGTTAAGCGAACTATTTTGATTATCCTCTCCAGACCCGCCAGCTTCATTATCTTTTCTATCGACGGAGAAGGGTCGGCAACCTTTACCGTGCCCCCGATTTCCTTTATCGTGTTGTATCTGCCCATGATCAGCCCGAGCCCCGAGCTGTCCATAAAATCAACCGCCGACATATCTATTATCAGCTCAGCGGGGCGCTTCGCTCGGATCATATCGTCGATAGCGGATCGCACTGCGACCGCGCTGTGATGATCTATCTCCCCTCTGAGCTTTATTTTCAGTACCGTTCCCGTAAATTCGCTGTCAAATCCCGGCTTTCTGTCTCTCGCCGCACACATTCTGTAATTTTTCCTTTCTAAGTTTTCTTTTTCTCCCTTAAGGGTGTGTTCTTATACATTTTATCACGCTCTGCGTGCAAATTTTGTCATAACGGGCTGTCGAATGAAATTTTTTACAATGTCGAGCTGCTCGTCGCCAAATGCCGTGGACAAGGTCGGCCTCGGGTGGCATAATTGAAATATAACCTAGAAAAACCCAAAAGCTTAAAACCAAGGTCGCTATGCGTTGCATAAAAAGACCCTTTATGTATAATAAGCTCTTGCGAAAGCTCGTAATGAAAAGCGGCCTGACGTCTATAAAAATTAAAACACCCAAAGAAACCGAATAAACAAAAAGGCAGAGCCGTTCTGAACGAACAGCCCTGCCTTCTCTTTTTATTTCCCGTAGAAAGTAGTACTTTGACCCTCTTATTTTATATCCAAGAAAGTTTTTGAAGGGTGAGGGGGTGCAGGGGGAGAGGGAAACTTTTTTCAAAAAGTTTCCCTC
>SVRA01000093.1 GCA_015065075.1 Oscillospiraceae bacterium | reverse complement strand
GGTAGTCCTTCAAACAGGACTTCTCTTCTTCACGGAATTTGTGCTGACAAATTGGGCGTTGCAGTTCTTCATTGGATTCGTTCTTTCTCTTGTGGGACAGTATGTAATATTCTTTGCAACCACCAAGGGCAGACTTGCGCAGAGAATCTTTACCATGCTGACCTATTCGATCTTTTTCTGCATCGTCATGTCACTCCTTACTATGATAAGCGGCACGTTCAGCGAGCTGCATTGGGCACTTACCGCGCTCATTGAAGCAGTTCTGCTTTCGGCTATCGTTACCTATTTTCTCCACTACGTATGCACCCTTTGTCGGGCGGCATCAAAGAACATTACGACGGGATGGGCGCCTTTGATATTTGTGAACATTGTCTTTATCATTACCATAATACTGTCCTCGGTATTCCCGGTAAGGCTTACAAGTTTTAACGATCCTGCGGTTATTACATTCGTATTTTTAAGCATTTCGATCATGGCGGTGTATCCCGTTATTTTCTCAAGCATTAACCATATGTCCGAAGCTGCTGAAAAAAGAGAGATCGAAACACAAAACAAGCTGCTTGTAGCGCAGATCGAAGCAGAAACTGCACAGCTTGTGGCGGACAGTCAATCAAGACACGATAGACGTCACCACAATCTCATTATGCTTGGCTTGGCGAAAGACGGAGATTATGAAAGTCTTAAAGAATATCTTGAAAGTCTCGTAGAGGATGATAACAAGGTATGGGGCGAAACAAGATACTGTGAGAATACCACGATAAATATGATTTTGACCATGTATAAAAGACGGGCAAAAGAAAACGGTATCTCCGTAAAGATCTCCGCCAAAGCAAGTAACAACCTTGCAATTCCTCCGCACGATCTCGTTACGCTAAATACAAGCACAGATATTTTCTGACCGTCTGCTTACTGACGGAATACTCTTTTGATACCTCATCAATCATATATGACCTCGCCCCCTCGTTACCGAGAAAGAACAGTACAGGGGAAATCATCGTATATCTTTGATGGGCTGTTTTTTTACTTTCTGCCGATAAGGAATCTATATCCGTTACTATGATTTTCGTTTTTAATAAAAGCTCCTTTTCCTCACAAGTAGGACAATCTGAAATATCGACAGTAGGAATATAAAACGGCATTGTTCTTGTGATACAGTTGATAAGCAAAGAGCGTTCCTCGTCTTTTCGTAACACTCGGTGTATCTCGCCGTTATAGATAATTAGCTCGGTTTTATTCTGCATTGACAACGATCCCCCAATCCGTGATACCTCTGTGTAACCAATATGACCTTGAAGCATCAAGCAATTTTATATTTAAGGGTTTGGTAAGCTTATCCCTTGAAACACACTCCCTCACCATAATATCACCGCTTGACTTGGTACACACAAAATCGGTTGAATACTGACCTTCAATAGCAAAATCGGTTAATATCACGTTACATTGAAATTCAACGATAGAGCTATCTGCTTGAAGGTAGTCGCAGTAGGCATATTGAATATCGTTATAGGTACGGCAGACCTCTTTACACTTGGATAGCTTTCTTTTTGTAACCTTTGATTTGCTGTTTTGGTTCTTCATATATCCCCCTAAAAAGTTTAAAAAGGTTAAAAACAACTTGGAATTAACCTTTTTTCGTTATTTTCAAAATGGATTTAACCCTGATTTCGTTAAAAACAGCCTTCAAAATGCTAAAAACGAGGTTAAAAACAAGGTTAAAATGCTATTTTTAACATCTTGATATGTTACAAAACAATTCGACACAGCTTGAAAAGACAAAATCAAATATTCTGCACCGTGTTTAGAATTGAAGCAAGGAAAGATATAATAAATATAATATTTTAACCTCGGATTTTAGATGGGATAGAATATATATTTATATAACAACAACCATCATCAACATCAACTACATCAACAGTACCAAAAGCTATTACAGCTATTAAAACATCACCATAATCAAAACAATAATAAAATCAATATAAAAACAAGCTTTTACAGCTTGGGAATATATTTATATGCCCCTATGTCTTTTCGTCGCAAATTTACCCTGTTTTTATTATTAAATAATAATGGATAAGCCTACGGGAACGATTGAGTGGGAATGATGTGTGTCAATAGGATAAAGAAAAGCCCTGTAAAATTACTTTTACAAGGCTTTTTAAGAATATTTGATTTTGGCTTTTTAAGCTGTTATCGATTGTGGTTTGACAGCAAAACTCACTCCCACTCTATTGTACCTGTCGGCTTCGGTGTAAGATCGTAAAGCACGCGGTTGATACCCTCAACCTCGTTTGTAATTCTGTTTACTATCTTATGGAGAACCGCGTAGGGAATTTCCTCGATTGTTGCGGTCATGGCGTCGCGGGTGTTGACCGCGCGGATGATCGCGGGCCAGCCCTCGTAGCGGCTGTCGTCCTTAACGCCTACGCTCTTGATGTCGGGGATTGCTATAAAGTACTGCCAAACGCTCTCTGCAAGTCCGCAATTGTCAAACTCCTCGCGCAAAATCGCGTCTGCCTCGCGGAGCGCGTGCAGACGGTCGCGTGTGATCGCGCCAAGGCAGCGAACGCCGAGTCCGGGGCCGGGGAAGGGCTGACGGTATACCATCGCGTGGGGAAGTCCAAGCGCCTCACCGACTACGCGCACCTCGTCCTTGAAGAGAAGACGGAGGGGCTCGACAAGCTCGAATTTGAGGTCCTCGGGAAGTCCGCCGACGTTGTGGTGCGACTTAACTGCCTTTTTACCCTCTGCAGCCTTAACGCTCTCAAGAATATCGGGGTAGATAGTACCCTGAGCCAAGAATTCAACGCCCTCAAGCTTCCTTGCCTCGTCTGCAAACACCTCGATAAACTCCTTGCCGATGATCTTTCTCTTGCTCTCGGGATCCGAAACACCCGCAAGAAGATCAAGAAAACGGTCTGTCGCGTCAATGTATATAAGGTTCGCGTCAAGGGTCTTGCCGAAGACGTCAATTACCGCCTCGCTCTCGCCCTTGCGCATAAGTCCGTGGTTTACGTGTACGCAGATAAGCTGCTTGCCAATTGCCTTTACCAAAAGTGCCGCAACAACCGAGGAGTCAACTCCGCCCGAAAGCGCAAGCAAAACTCGGCGGTCGCCAACCTGACGGCGTACCTCTGCTACCTGCTCCGCAATAAACGCGTCTGCAAGCTCCTTTGTCGTGATTCGAGCCATAGACTCGGGTCTTAAATTGTTCATAGATGGTCCTTTCTTTTTCGTGGAGGAACCTTTTTGGAAAAAGGGTTCCTCCACACCTCCTCCAAAAACTTTCAATAGAGGGGATATGGGTGAAGTCTGATGATAGACAGACTGCGGATTTAAAACGGATGAAGTGCCCAAAAACCTTATTAAAGTTTTTGGGAAAGGTTATAGGGAAACCCTTTTCTCAAAAAGGGTTTCCCTAATTCCATCAGTTTGTATAATTGTCAAAATAGCCCTGTACGAGAACGACGGGAGTACCCTTGTCGCCCGAGCCGGATGTGAGGTCGCAGAGCGAGCCGATAAGGTCGGTGAGCTGACGGGGAGTTGTACCCTGAGCAGCCATGTTACCAACGAGGCTGGAGCCGTCCTTCGCCTTAATAGACGCGGAGATAGCAGCGCGAAGCTCCTCGCCGGAGAGATTTGCGAAATCGTTGTCTGCGAGGTACTTGAGCTTAAGCTCGTTGGGCGTGCCGATAAGACCGTCGGTAAACGCGGGGGAAACGACGGGGTCTGCAAGCTCCCAGATCTTGCCCTGGGGGTCCTTGAACGCGCCGTCGCCGTAGACCATTACCTCTACGAGCTTACCGGTAGCGTTGAGCACGTTCTGCTGGATAGCGAGAACGAGGTCGCGGCACTCACGGGGGAAGAGCTTTATCTTGTCCTCTGTCGACTTGTTAGAGCCGAGAAGACCGTACTTTTCGTTGCAGCCGCTTCCGTTCACGGGGGCTGTCATAAGGTCGTCAAGGGAGCAGACCACCTTTGCGCCGTTCTGGAGAAGAATTCTCTTTGTGCGCGCGCGGGTGTGGATATCGCAGTTGATGATATGATCTGCGTAGGGGAGGATCGCCTTTGCCTGATTTGCAAAGATTATCTCGACCTCTGCGCCGCACTCACGTACGAGGTTGCCGTAATACTCGACGTAGTCAACGCCTGTGAACTCGTGCTTCTCGTAACCGAAAAGCTCGCGATATTTTTCAAGCGTAAGCACGTCGGAGTAGGGGTTAACGCCCGACTCGTCAACGGCATCCATGCTGATAAGGTGATTTCCTACCTCGTCGGAGGGGTAGCTGAGCATAAGCACTACCTTCTTTGCGCCCTTAGCTATACCGCGAAGGCAGATAGCGAAGCGGTTACGCGAGAGGATGGGGAAAATTACGCCGACGGTCTCACCGCCAAGCTTTGCGCGGACGTCTGCCGCGATATCGTCAACCGAGCAATAGTTACCCTGCGCGCGAGCAACGATGGACTCGGTAAGTGCAATTACGTCTCTGTCGCGGAGCTCAAAGCCCTCGGACTCTGCCGCCTCAAGAACGCAAGAGGTTACCATCTTTGCAAGGTCGTCGCCCTCACGGAAAATGGGGCAGCGAATACCTCTTGATACCGTACCGACTCTTCTTGTTTTTTCCATTGTATATCATCTCCTGAAAAATAGATTACAAATCAATTTTCGCCAGCTTTTATGCCATAAAAACGGACAAAAAACAAATTTACATTTTATTATAGCAAAAAAACGTCGATTTTTCAATATGCTATGAATAAAAAAACGAAAAAATCTCTAAAAAATTTTTGTGAAAAATATAAAAAGAGCGCCCGAACGTATGCGAAAGGCGCTCTTTTTTACATATTCGATTATTGAAACGGTGCGCCGAACAGTGCGACCATAACGGCGTAGAGCAAGGGCATCGTAATGATGCAGAGGGTGTGAGAGATCATCGCCATGCTTGCTCCGGTCTCGGGGTCTCCGCCGTAGGCGGAAGGGAAAATGATCGTGTTAAGGCCAAGCGGTGTCGCGGTTGCGAAGAAGGATAAAAACAGGACGTCGTTGCCGATAGACATGCCAAACGCTACGTTGGCAAGGGTTTTAACTCCGTACAAAAGCGAGATCACCAGTGACGGCATAACTAAAAGGCGCATTGCGGTAACTGCATAGACTTTTTTCTTTTTGAACATTGATAAAAGGTCGTATTTTGCAATAGTAACACCGG
>SVRA01000011.1 GCA_015065075.1 Oscillospiraceae bacterium | reverse complement strand
CTCGGTCAACACAAGCCCCTTGGCAGGCAAGGAGGGTAAGTTCGTTACCTCCCGTCAGCTTCGCGAGAGACTGTACAGAGAGCTTCTGCGTGACGTCTCTCTCCGTGTCCGCGACGGCGACACAACCGACGAATTTATCGTATCGGGCAGAGGAGAAATGCACCTTTCCATCCTCATCGAAAATATGCGCCGTGAGGGCTACGAGCTGACCTGCTCGAACCCCAAGGTTATCTTAAAGGATATCGACGGCGTGACCTGCGAGCCTATGGAGCGCGTAACGCTTGACGTGCCCACCGATTACGTTGGCGCGGTCATTGAAAAGCTCGGACAGAGAAAGGGCGACCTTATCGAGATGAACCCCGTTGGAAGCCGTATGAGAATTGAGTACAGCATTCCCTCGAGATGTCTTTTCGGCTACCGTTCCGAATTTTTGTCGGCAACTCGCGGAGAGGGCGTTCTCAATACGCTCTTTGACGGATATCAGCCTCACCGCGGCGGTATTATTATGAGATTTACAGGTGCGCTTATTGCCTCCGAGGCAGGTGTTACCACGAGATACGGTCTTTTCAATACTCAGGAGCGCGGTCAGCTTTTCGTTGGTCCTCAGACACCCGTTTACGAGGGTATGATTGTAGGTGAAAACCCCAAGAACGACGATATTGCGGTCAATCCCTGCAAGGAAAAGCATCTTACCGCTATTCGAAGCTCGGGCGCGGACGAAAAGCTCCTGCTTACTCCTCCCAAAATCTTCTCGCTTGAGGAGGCGATCGAGTTCATTCAGGACGATGAGCTTATCGAGGTAACTCCCAAGTCCATAAGACTCCGTAAAAAGATCCTTGATACGAGCACTCGTATGAAGGAAATGATGAAAGCTCGCAGAGCAGCGGAGAATAACTAAAAATAGAGCCCCCGAGGTAGTTTAAGCACTTTCTCGGGGGCTGAAATTATTATCTGAATCGGAGTTTAATTATCTATATATTCTCTCATATCAAATTGAGATAGCCAATCTTCTGACGGCTTTTCGGTAAATCCATACAAATTAACAGCAAAACACACACCATCATATTCACAATATAAAGTCACGTTGGAGGGTATTGAAGGAGAAGAACCCAAGGAATTGTCGTTCATATTCAAACGGTATGTTTCGTCGACAATAACTGTTCTATCATTGTCGGATATTTCGTATCTGATCTGCATCAATTCTCCTGCGGACGTTGAATAGGTGACCATTGTTTTATTATCTTCCGTTACAACGGTATCTTTAACGGTAATTGTGGTTTTGTCAAAGTAGTTTTCGTAATCTTTTTGGAAAATTATATCATAAAGAGACTGCGTATAGTAATGAATAAACCCAAAAATTTCGGTATCCGTAGACATACAAAACGAATAGCATTCGCTTTCCCAACATACACCGTCAATGGTGCATCCTGTCGGCATCGTGGGCTCATACAGGTTATCAAAATCGCAAATTAAAACACCGATATCATCTTTTTTAAACGACTTTGCAATAGTTAGTATCTGCCAATCTGAAAGTTTTCCTTGTGTCACGTTGTCTTTAAATTCCTTCAAAGTAGCGAATTCTAAACTCGCCAAACCGCATGGGCCACCACTTTCATATATAGATACATTATCAAACACAATGTAATGCTGTCCAGATTGCTCGATTATCGAATAATCATATAGATTCGTATCGTTATTGGGTGGAGTACTATTATTTGTATCACTGCTTTCATCGGTTACGTTGCTTTCATTGGTTGTAGTGTTTTCGCCCTCATCTGTTGTAGTGTTTTCGCTATCATAGGATGTTTCGGATCCTCTATCGCACGAAACAAGCAAGCATATACATAAAGAAATGCAAAGAGAGATGACAACAAATAAAAAACAATTTTTTTTCATAAGTACCTCCTGTTAGATTTTTTTAGAGAATTTATATTTTCATTGTAGACTACATAGTTTTCAAAGAGTTGCGAAAAAATTCAATATAACTTTACTTATATTACTATTTTACCATAATTATTCCAATTTGTCAACAATATTTCAAATGCACCCCGTTTCAAAGGACATATAAGTACAAAAGGGCTTCCGCAAATCTGCGGAAGCCCTTAAAATTATTACGTTTTATTCCGCGGAGGGAACAGTAACGTTTTTGAAATGCATTATAAGGCAAAGCTCGTTATTGTTTTGTGCGGAAACTGCCGCGAAGGTGATATTTACGGTCTGTCCTGCGTAAGCCGAAAGGTCAGCTTTAAATCCGCTTGCCTTATCGGGTGTGGTCTCGCCGCCCTGATAATTGCAGCTTGCCTTATACTCCGCGAATCCGCCGTGTCCCGTAGCACCCTCTGCAGCCGCAATCATTACATCGGATGCCTCGCCAAGTGCCTCTCTGTTGTAAAGGGTTGCGTTCTGCCAGGTAAGACCGCCGTCGAGCGAATAAACTATACCGTCAAAGCCGCCGTAGACCATAGTCCAACCCGAAAGCACTATGTGCTGAGCTCCGATATCAACGTTCTTCAGATCCAAAATATCTATGTTACCCTTAAGATTACTCGAGCCGCCTCGGTTATCATAAGCTCCGTTTCCGTCGCCAAAGCCGTTTATGAAGTCAATTCTCGAGATGTAGGGAGCTTTTGATGCTACCTTGCCCGATTCTGCCTTGATATATTCAACGTCTGTGTCCTCATCGATACTACCGCCGATGACCGTACCCGTTTCAACGTTATAGGAAGCCGCCAATCTTCTGTTCTGGCTAAGATCAGCTTGAGTTACGTAGTTGCTCTTGCTCTTAAACGTGTGCTCGAGCTTGCATATTTCCTCGATACTGTCAGACATTCCGATATATGCAATGTCTACGTAGCTTTCGGAAGAAGCAGGAGAATTGAACATATCAAATCTCAGATACTTTGCGGAATATTCGCCGTTACCGTCGAGCTTGAAGAAGGCAAGGTTAGCCGCTTCAACGTCTACTATCAGAAGATGCCATTTTCCGTCATTCTCTAAGGTGTATGCATACAAATTATCGCCTGTGCCGTCTGCTCCTGACTTGGACGTGCTTGTAAAGAACTGGAACTCCATTGTTTCGGTGTTGGTGGAGGGAACGCGGTATTTCAAGAAGATATACTGACCGGTTATTTCATTCGTAGCGTTGCGATATACGGTTGCAAAAGATTCTATATCTCTTCCGTTTGCGTAGAATCTTACGTAGTCGCCGTCGTCATTCTGGAGAAGCACGTCGCTAAGTCCGAACTCGCCGGAGTAGTTGTTGAAAATATCTGCCGCCGGAACGAATACGTTTGCCAACTCCTCGTCCACAGGCTTTTCCTCCTTTTCGGGCCAGCCCTTGAAGTCCTCGTCTGCAACGATTTTAAAGGTTCTGCTCTCTACGTTGTCCATATTGAAGGCAAACGCGTAGGAATAGGTACCGTTGCCATCGTAATAGGCGTAGTAGCCGTCATAATAGTTGGTATATCCCGCTTTGTCGGGAGAGTTAGCCGAATTAACTACGTATTCCTGCCATTCACCGTTTACGAGCTCGTAGATCTTCGGAACGGTCAGCTTGTTGAAGCCGTAAACGCGTACTGCTTGATTGTTTGTTCCGCCCGATACGGTGAACTCTGCACTGCTTCCGTTGATGGACAGAACGCGGGGCAGGTAGGTGCTTTCAAGCTTTTCGCCGTCGTTTACGGTAACGGTGATAGGATCGAGGCAGGTATTCTCGCGGATCTTCTGCATATTGGAGTCGTCGGTTGAGTTGTACCAGCCCCAAGGCGAGATGATCATAGCGATTGACATTGTGTCGCCAGCCTTAAGAGTGGTCTCTCCAAGGTCAAGCGAGAGGCTATAGAGGCAGTTGCTACCCGTAAGCACAAAGTTGCCGTCGTATTTCTCACCGCCAATCACGAAATTGGAATCGTAGATAACGAAGCCGAGGTTTACGTTGTTCTTTTCCATGCTCGTGCCCGCAGCATTGAGGTCGTAGAGCGCAACGTAGGGGCAATTATCACCGAGAACTATCTTTTCTGCGGTTGCAGAGCCGTTGGTGTCCTTGTGTGCTATCTGATTGTTGACATCAAGGTATCCCATCTTGCGATAGTATCCCGCATAGCCCTCAAGAGAGTAGAAGGAGAAGTCCTTACTGAAATCCGAGATAGTAATATCCTCGAGTATCTCGTAATTGATCACGTAGTAAGCGCGGAGCTCGTCGGTCTGGGGCAGCTCAAGGTGAGTGTAGCTGACCTTGATGCGACCGTCGTCGGAGATGTAGTCCATTCCGACCTCGGAATAAACGGGACCCGAGGAGCCGATGGTGTTCTTTATGTTTTCACTTGCGTAATAGTTGCCGTCAGAATCGGTGTACTGAAGGAAGTACTGATATCCGCCGTGAGTGTGCTGAGGCTGATTACTGTATGCTTCGCCATCTAACTCAAACCAATAAGGCATAGAGATTGAACGGAAGTCGGGAAGAGTCCAGAGGTCTCTTGCGCCGTACCAGGGAGAAATACAGCTTGTTTCTGTAGTACCTACGGAGAGGTGATAGTAGGGCCAGAAATACTGAATGGATGAGAGCTGCTTGAGCGGGAAGTTGCCCCAGTTCTGATAGAAGTTGAGGACTGTGAACTCAAGCGCCTTGTCTGCCGTAACGACCATCGGGAAGATGGTTTCTCCGTACTGCGCGTCGCCTGCGTCGAAGAGGGGTTCTTCATGCTCGCCGACGAAGTTCTTTGAAACCTCAACGAGAACGGGAAGAACCATATCCTTATCGCTCAGCAGCGCTGCATTTTCAAGGCAGCCAGACCAGGTCTGAGTGCGAATATATACGGGTCTGTCAACGTCACTGGTGAATTTGGCAGCTACGCTGTAATGATAGTTCCACTCGGTAAAGAAGGGAGTATTGAAGCCCGAGCCGTCAATGGTGAACAGATAGTCGCCGCGAATAGCGTCGTATTCTACGTAGCCGTCACTTGTAACGGTGGTTATGGGATGTCTCTCCCACTCGGCATCCTTCAAAAATGCGGTGAAATCGTGGGAATCGTCGGTATAGATCCTCTGACCCATAAAGTAGTCGTTATCGGTACTGCCTTCGGGTGCATTGATAGTTCCGTTTTGAGCATTGAGAGACGAGGTCTGCTTGATCACGTATTTGCCGTCCTTAAGCTCTACTGTGAGCTTGCCCGAATTTTCATGGACGGGGAGAACGTAACCGAAAATACCTACGTTCTTTATATCAAATCCAACATATTCAGCGGTTGCCCAATCAACGCCCTCAAGGGTCTCGTGCAGTCCGTTTGCGTCTTTTATAACGAGCTTATCAACGGTGTCAGCCGCTACTTCGGTAATAAGACCGACTGCGGAAATACCCGTGGTGGTCTTTTTAGCTACGAAATGAAGCGCCTGGTGGAGCTTATCGGAGTAGGTGTGGAAGGTTCTGTCAAGGACGACGGAGGGAGCGCTCGATTCAAGATTTACGAGCTTCATATCCTTGATGCAGATTACTTCATCGGCGCTTCCGTCGGCGAAATCTATACGCAGGCCTGTTAATTTGCCCGTATAATCAACTCCACCATCAAGAAGAATGACGTATTCATGATATTCTCCGTCGTTTTCAAGAGCCAAACCGATAACCTGATCGTTGTTAAAGTCTGTATAGCTTCCTGCTACGTAACGAATACGCGTGGAAGATGCGCTGTTTGATTTGATTGAAAGGACTAATGCGTTGTAAGTATCCGTAGAATACGACAAGGTATCTCTGCCCGAATGAATGTAAGGATCTGTTGCATCCTTTATATTTACTTCAAGATAATATCCGTCGTCTCCCTTTCTCATCTTCGCGCTGTCTATACTTGCGCTGTGTTTGTTGTTAAAAAACTTTATATCCAAATCTTTGGACTCGGTTACACCGTAGTCATTCAGAAAGTCTTGATCCAAGAAGTGTACGTCGTAATAGTAATAGCCGAGGCGATACACGTTTGCTCTCGCAGGAGCCGAAGACCCCGACGAATAATAAACATTGCCGTCTTCCATTTCTATGAAGGCATCCATCGTGTTCTGAAGATAGACACCTCCGTTTTTGTTGGTCAGAGAGGTAAGGGTTTTCGAATCGCCTGAGAGAGGGAATTTGAGAGTCATATTGAGATTCTCAACAGTGTACTGAGTACGGTTGCTGTTATAGTAGGTCTTTACACCGTTAGCAAGCTTGTTAGCGTGCTTGATTGAGTCGGCATAGTCCCCGTCAAGAGCAACCTCGGTTTCATTTTCTACCGTGGTTTCTTCCTCGGTTGTATACTCCGAGCCCTTGGACGTAGTTTCTTCTGAGGTTTCTTCTGAGGATCCTTCGGTAGTTTCATCAGAGGTCTCGCCCGTGGTCTCGCCAGAGGTTTCTCCCGTGGTCCCGTCAGAGGTTTCTCCCGTAGTTTCGCCTCCGTTTGTGGAGTTTTCCTCGTCGCCTTGGTCTCCGCCCGAGCAAGAAGCAAAAACACCTACGAGCATGATGCTCGCAAGCATCAGCGACAGAACGGTGATGATGGATCTTTTCATTGTTGTTGTCCTTTCTTGTTTATGTATTATCAGCTTTCATCAGAAAAACCGTTAAAGCCGTAATATTTGATGATGGTGGGGTAGTCCTTATATGCATAGTTGAAGTCGAGAGCTCCCGATATAGAATCGAAGGTACCCGTGCAACAATATTGCCACATGCCAAGGGGCTCGCCGTATTTTTCAGTGTTCCATACAAACGTTTCGTTGTCCTCTGCGTTCCACTCATAATCGACATCGCTTGGATAACGCGCATACCAGATATCAAAAAGCTCGATCATATTATCGGTTTGGAGTATGTTGAACAAAAAGTTGTTGTTAACGTATAGTCCAGTGTAATATCCTTGCTTTTGCAATTCGGAGAAAAAGGTAAGACACATTTCGGTGAGTATCGGCGCGGCGATCTCGCTTGGATAGTAATTCGAGCTCGGAGCGTCCTCAAGATCGAGATAGATAGGATATTCAAACTGCTTGCCGTCAAGCCAACTTATAAGCATTTCGGCATCATTTTTTATTTCCGTTACGTTGGTAGAGTAAGTAAAGAAATATACACCGACGTCGAGCCCTGCGGCTTTTGCGCCCTCATAATCCATTTCAAAGGTGGGCTCCAAGCCGCTCTTAGAGCTACCGATCTTTAAAATAACGTAGTCACATCCCGCGTTTTTGAGCGCCATCCAATCTATCGGAGCGTAGCTTCCGTCGGGATTGACGGGATGATTCCATTTGGATATATCAATGCCTTTAGCGACTACGGTATCAGTTCCCGAATATGCGTTGTCGAGAATATCACTGTAAAATACGTAATTTCCGACGTATGAGTATCCGCAACCCTCACAGTGATACTCGGTGTATCCCATTTCCGAAACTGTCGGTGAAACGGTCGTCAAAGTGAAATCGTGACCAAGCGGGGAGGTGATAAAGGTATAAGAATCCTCGCACGCGCATGTGTAGGTGGTATAGCCCTCTGAGGTACAGGTAGGTTGCGCTGATGATGAGACGGTATATTCATGTCCTGTTGGCGAAACGTAATCAGACTTGTAAGCATACTCACAATTTTTACACGAATACACGGTGTAGCCCTCCGCAGTGCAGGTGGGAGAGGTTACTTCGGTTGAAAACGAGTGCTTGAGAGGCGCAACTCGATCCGATTGGTAGCCGTATTCACAGTTTTGGCATGAATACACGGTGTAGCCCTCCGCCGTGCAGGTGGGCGATACGACCTCTGTAGAAAAAGAATGTCCGTGAGCCGCTACGTAATCCGTATCATATGTAAGCTCGCACCGAGAGCATTTGTAGTGGCTGTATCCTTGACTGTCACAATCAGCATCAACCTTCTGCGACAACACAAGGTCATGCCCAAGCGCATCGGTAATATCCGCTACGTAGGAAAAGCCGCACGCGCAGGTGTATTCGGTGTATCCCTGATTTTCACAGTCAGATTTGACCGTATTTACCGCATATGAGTGACCAGTGGGGTTGGAGATATTAAAAATATAATAATACGTGCAATCTGGACATGTATGCACTGTCTTGCCGCTTTCCGTGCAGGTCGGGTCGGTCGTGGTGACCTGCATATTTTCGTGCTTGCACTCTTTATCGCAAGAGGAGATCAAGCACAAGAGCATCACCGCAAGACTAACAGCAAAAAATAATCGTAAAAATTTCATATCATTATCAAAGCTTGTTGATTACTTGTTCAGTTCGTTATAGATAAGATCGGACAGAGCGCAGAAATCCGCAACCGTAAGCTTTTCGCCGCGAATATCAGGCTTATGGCCGCACTCGACGATCATTTCTGTCAATCTTTCCTTGCTTATCTCAGGGAATCCCGTCATAAGAGAGTTGGGGAGAGTCTTTCGTCTTTGCTCGAACGCAGCCTTGATAGTCCTGAAGAAAAGCGCCTCGTCGATAGGCTTTATCGGCTTATCCTTCCACAGATCGATATGAACAACGCTTGAGGTGACCTTGGGAGGTGGCATAAATCGGTCGGCGCTTACGGTAAAGAGCATTTTCGCATCTCCGTAGTAGTCGATAGCCGCGGTTATCGCGCCGCAATTCTTCTTGCCCGCGCCTGCCGCAAGTCGCTCGGCTACCTCGGTCTGCACCATTACGGTAATGCTATCGAAAGGCAGATTGCTTTCGATGAGCTTCATAAGTATGGGGGTCGTGATATAATAGGGAAGATTCGCGCATACCGCAACCTTGCCCATCTCAAAATAAGAGGCTAGAGCGCTTGCAAGGTCTGCCTTCATAATATCCTCGTTGATAACGATTACGTTCTTGTAGCCGTCAAGGGTGTATTTGAGCACGGGAATAAGTCCCGAATCTATCTCAAACGCGACGACTCTTGAATATCTCTCGCAAAGCTCGCGAGTCATACAACCGATACCGGGTCCGATCTCGACAACGGTGATGTCCTTATCGTCGTTACACGCGTCGGCTATGTCCTCAACGGTCATATTATCTGTAAGGAAGTTCTGACCGAATTCCTTTTTGAAATTCAGACCGAACATATCCATAACCTGTCTTATAGTTCTTGGATCGCAAAGATTTAACATCATTTAACCTTTCTTTTTGTAATTGTATGCTCTGTCATTTTTGCCGTAGCTCTTGCCAAAGTCCTTTTTATCAAAGGACTTGCCGTGAATCTTGTCTTTTCTGAATTCCGCGGGCTTGAAGAATTGGTAGAGCGTGCAGGGAAGCATACCGTTATAAAGCTTCCTCGTCTTATCGGCAGACCTGCCGTACAGTCTTTCAAAATAGTCACAGGATGTGATAACGTAGATGTGCCAAGGATCAAAGGTCTTGAAGTGTCTTCCAATATCTTTGTAGAGCCACTCGATCTCCTTCATATCTCCCATACGTTCTCCGTAGGGGGGATTGCAGACTATAGTACCTCTGCGGTCGGCGGGCTTTTCGATCTTTCGAGCGTCACAATGGAAAAGGTTGATGTTTTCCTCAACTCCTGCACGCAAAGCGTTCTCATAAGCTACGTCGAGAATATCCTCGTCGATATCGGATGCCCAAGCCTCGAATTTCGAGTCCTTGATTTCAAAGGATGCCGCTTCCTCACGCGCAAGCCTCCACATATCCGCGTTGATCCGCGGAAATTCCTCAGAAGCAAAGCTTCTCTTGAGTCCCGGGGCGATCTTGCGCGCGATCATAGCCGCCTCGATCGCGATCGTACCTGAGCCGCAGAAGGGATCCCAAAAAAGATTATCCTCACTTGGACGGGAGGTCAGGGCGATGGCAGCCGCCAAGGTCTCGCGAAGGGGAGCTATGCCCGCGTCGGGACGGTATCCGCGCTTGTGAAGCGCAACTCCCGAGGTATCTATCATAAGCATAGCCTCGTCCTTAAGAATGAAAAATTCGATCTTATATTTTACCGCGGTCTCATCAAACCAAGCAATTCCGTAAGCGCCCGAAAGCCTGTCCACGATAGCCTTTTTGACTATACTCTGACAGTCGGGAATAGAGGTCAGCTTACTCTTTATAGAGTGACCCGAGACGGGAAACTGATCGAGTCTGCCGATCCAATCCTCCCAGCGAATCGCACTAGTGCCGTCGAAAAGCTCGGTAAAGCTTTCGGCGTGGAAGCGACCGAGAACGATGAACACGCGCTCGGCGCAACGGAGATTTATATTTACACGAGGGATATCCTTTTCCTCGCCCTCAAAAAGCACTCTTCCGTCGATAGTCTCGACTCTTTTTAGTCCGAGCGCGTCTATTTCTTCACCCAACTGTCTCTCAAGACCGAAAAGGCAGGTAGCAGCAAGAAGCATAATTCAACCTTTCTGAGATATATAATAATTCATTTTATATTATAATGTATTTTGGCATATTTGTCAATAAGAAACGGGCTGAAATTCAGCCCGTTTACAATTATTCTTCATCAAAATCCGACACGGATATCTGATCGATACCAAGTATCTCCTCACCCTCGGACGTATCGATCTCCTCGATCGCCTTAAGCTTCTTCTGAATGATATTATTTCTGTGCTGTGCGTCGTCGAGCGTCTTGCCCGCCTCGTCGATCTTTTTCTTTGCCTTTGCCAGAACGGTAGAGAAGTTATCATACTGCGATTTGACCGCCGCGAGTATCTTTCTTACCTCGTTTGCCTTTTCGTTGATAGCGGCAAATCTGAAGCCCATAGCAAGCGAATTAAGCAGTGCGGTGATAGTTGAAGGACCCGCGATCATAATATTGAACTCGGTCTGCAGCCTTTCGGGAATGGCGTTCGGGGAGGATGCTATCTCGGCATACAGGCCTTCGCTTGCAAGATACATTATAGCAAACGGAGTGGTCTTGGGAACGCTTATGTATTTGCGGATAGCTCGCGCCTCCTGAATCACGCGCTCCTCGAGAGCCTTTCTTGCCGCGCGCGTTGCCTCGGGGTCTGCGCGGTCTGCCGCCTCGCAAAGACGGACGTAATCTTCCATTGGAAATTTGGAATCGAGAGGGAGATAGGTTATCTCGGAATAATTCTCGCCCGACGGGATCTTTATTGCAAATTCAACTCTTTCCTTTGAGCTTGCCGTGGGAGCGTAATTTTCTACGTACATATTGGGGATAGTTTGGTCGAGAATGTTTTTGAGCTGGACCTCTGCCCAGGTTCCTCTTGCCTTTACGTTGGTCAATACGCGATTGAGGGAAGTGACGTGCTCGGTAATTCCACCCGACATTTCCTTCATCTCACCAAGTGCCCGATAGAGATTTTCAAGCTGACTTGAAACAGTCTTGAACGAGCTATCAAGGCGCTGGGTAAGTGTATTGGTAAGCTTTTCGTCGACTACGTTTCTCATCTCGTCGAGCTTTTTTTCGTTGCTCTCGCGTATCTTCGTCAGAGAGTCCTCGATGCGCTGATTTTGCTTTTCGGTCATCTCGGCATTCTTTTCGCGGACGGTGTTGATTCCTGCCGCCATTTCACGATAAATGCGGAGCAGCTGCTCGCGGTTGGTCTCAGTCAGCTCCTGAAGCTGCTTATTAATATCCGACATTTGTCGGGAGACCTCGTCGCGCTGAGTTTGCGCCGCGGCGTTTTGCTCGGTGCGGTTGCGCGAGAATTCGTTATAAATGCTCTCCTTGAGCTCGCCGAGCTGTCGCTCGGTCTTACCGCCGTCCGAAAGCCTTTTCATCTTCTCATATACAGCGATCACGGTGATAAGGCCTCCAACCGATACGCAGAGCGAGAAAATGCAAATTATCAGTATAAAAGTATCCATAAAAGCTCCTAATCGTTCAAGTTTTTATATATTGGAGATCAGGAGATCTCCTCGATGTGATAGATATAGTCGATAGACCTAAGCGCCTCGATTATCTCACTGTGAGTCTTATATTTCTTAAGCTCTTGGCTTTGAATAGTCAACGCTACGGTATAAACGCTCAAGCCCGAGGTTATGTAAGCTGGGTTGACCTCGATATCGTCGATCTTCATACCAAGCTTGCGTATCGTTGCAACGAAGCTTTGCAGATTTTCCTTGTTTTTAAGCTCGAGATGCACCTCGAAATGATTGGACTTGTTTTTGAAGCGCCTCTCAAGGTGAGGAAAGGTCGAAAGGCAGAGCATCATTGTAACGAAGCCGATGACCGAGACTGTATAGAAGCCCGCGCCTATAAGCAGACCGATAAATCCAACTGCCCAGAGTGCCGCCGCGGTAGTAAGTCCCTTGATCTGATTTTTTGAGCTGAAAAGAATGGAATTAGTGCTTATTATAGCAATTCCTACGACGACCGCTGCAGACACCATAGGGAATGATACGCTGAAGGTCGTCATAATGAAAATATCAAGCAGCATCGCCATAGTAGATGCCAGAGATATCAGCATAAACGTGCGCAGACCTGCCGCGTGACGCTTTGTGGAACGTTCCCAACCGATGATAGCGGAGAAGAGTATTGACATCGCGGTCCTTAAAAGTATCGACCAAAGATCAAGCCGACTTGACCATTCACCGAGTAATCGGCTTATAGGGTCGATCGTGTTCAGTATATCGTTTACACTCATAACTATATCCTTTCTATCTGCGATTTCTGAATCTGCGTTTTTGCAGTTCTGACAATGCCTCGAGCTGTTCGTCAGCTGCTTCCGTGAACGCCTGCTCCTCGGGCGACATCTCATGCTTTTCGGGGTCGGGAAGCTCTTGGCGTATTTTATTTATTCGTTCGATAAGCAGTTCTACCTCACTCTTGGGCTTGCCGTCCTCACCAATGGGGTCTACGGGAGCAAGATCCTCTATCTTGTTTGAGAACGAGCCCGAAAGATAAAGCGAGAGCTTTGCACACGCAGGGCCTATAAGCTCATACAGAATACTTGAAGCGAGAATTATCGTCTGCAGACTTTCGCCCGTCTCACCGCCAAGAGCTCTCGCCGCCATTGCCGCAAGACCGATAGCAACTCCTGCCTGTGGGATAAGAGCAAGTCCGAGGAAATTTCTGATACCCTTGGGGCTTTTAGTAATTGCTCCGCCAAGGAAAGCTCCGCCGTATTTTCCGACCATTCTGACCAAAAAGTAGAGGATAGAGATCAGAATTATCGGAACTGCGCCCGAGCTTCCGGACGAGGTAAACAGGGACTCAATTTGCAGATTTGCTCCCGAGCGAACGAAGAAAAGAAGCATAATGGGAGGACTGAAATAGTTGAGCTGCTTATAAAGCTTATCGTCCCCCGTGATATTGATGTATACCATTCCCATCGCGATACAGCCAAGCAGAGGCGAAATGTCGAGAAGTGTACAGATCCCGCAGAACAAAAAGAGCATACTGATCAGAATGATCAATCTGTTGTCCGTCGATCTTTTCACGGGCATGAGCCATTTCAAAAAGAATCCGAAAAAGGCACCGAGGATCATTACTCCGATATTGATAATAACGGGCATAATGATATTCGCAGGAGATACAGAGCCGCCCGATCCGCCCATAAGAGCACCTGCAACGGACAATGCGATGCTGAACGCTATAAGACTGAGGACGTCGTCGAGCGCTATAACCTGAAGCAGAGTATCTACAAACTCACCCTTTGCTTTGGTCTGACGAATAGTTGTTGCCGTCGAGGTAGGTGCGGTCGCCGCCGCCAAAGCCGAAAGAACTACCGAAAAAACGGTATCGAGCCGCAAAATAAAGAATGTCAGAATAAATACTAAAAACGCGGCGATAAGCGCCTCGCATGCAGTTATGACTAACGTTTTCAGTCCGTTTTTTCGCAGGGAGGAGACCTTAAAAAATTCACCCACGCTGAATGCGATAAAAGCAAGCGCGATATCGGAGATGAAATCCGTGCCTTGAATGACCGCTTCGGGAATCAGGTCAAGACAGAACGGACCTATCAGAATTCCAGCGATTATATATGCGGTAACGTTTGGAAGCCGAAGCAGCTTCGTAATTCTCGTCAGCGCAAATCCCGAAAAAAGCATTATGGATATTGCAATTATCGCAACGGCTGACGGTGAGATAGTCAGATAAAACTCGTTTAGCACGCCTCGTCCTCCTTTCTCTGAAAAAGCAAAAAGACACATCAAAACAAAAGCCCCAAAGCGCCTTTTGCTGTGATACGTCTCCGCAAACTTAAGTTATATAAATATTATATAAGATTGGCGCGATTTTGTCAAGTGATATTCCCAATTTTACGTCCATTTATTGACAAACGTATGCCTTGCGTGTTATAATTGATGTGAGGTTAAAAACCAAAGCTTATACGGAGGAACGCTTATGAATGAAAACACAAGTTGCTCAAGCTGTTCAAAGGAAAATTACAAGACTATACCCTTGACGCGTATATTTGACAAGCTTAACGAATTTTTCTCAAAAAACGATCTTTCCGCCGTCGGCAGACTCCTCGATTATTGGGAGGGTGAGGCGCTCGCCCTTGGGGATATGCGCGGGCTTTTAGAGATACTCAACGAAAAGGTTGGATATTACAGAAGAACTGCCGAAAAGGAAAAGGCATTATCGGCTGTCAACTCTGCATTTGAGCTTATCGAGCAAAAGGAAATAGGAGATCCCGTATCTGTGGGAACGGTCTATCTCAACTGTGCTACAACTATGAAAGCCTTTGGTCAGGCAGAGCGCGCAATGCCATACTACGAAAAGGCAAAGGAAATATACGAGAGCCGTCTTGAGCCCAACGACTACAAAATGGCTGCTCTTTATAACAACATGTCCTCGGCATATAAGGATCTAGGCGATTATATTCGGGCAGAGGAAGCGTGCTACAAAGCTATTGAGATATTGAAGCAGAACGAGGACTGCCGCGGCGAGATCGCGGTAACGCTGATAAATATAGCTCATATTTATCACGATCAAGACCCGTTTGACGAAAGGATATACGAGCTGATGGACAAGGCGTGGGATCTGTTAAAATCGGACAAGAACACTCTTGACGGCGATTTTGCTTTTCTGTGCTCAAAATGCTATCCGTCGTTCGAATTTTTTGGATGTTTTGAAAAAGGAGCAGAGCTCAAGGCGCTGACAAAGAGGATATATGAAGGGAATTGAGATCTCCAGAGCATATTTTGAAGAATACGGCAAGCCCATGCTCGAAAAGGATTTTTCAGAGTGTTTGGATAGGATTGCGATAGGACTTGTCGGTCACGGCTCGGAATGCTTTGGCTTTGACGACGACATCTCCCGCGATCACGACTTTGAGCCCGGATTTTGTATATGGCTGACCGAAGAAGATGAGCAAGCCTTTGGTTTCAGACTTTTTCGGGCTTATTCGAAGCTCTCAAAGGAATTTATGGGTGTCAAATGCCTTGACAGAAGCGCTATGGGCTCGAAAGAAAAGGGAGTACGTACTATATCCGAATTTTATTCGGCTTATACGGGCAGAAAAGGTGCTCCTGAATGCTGGCAGGATTGGCTCTATACTCCGTCTCACTATTTTGCCGAGGCGACCAACGGCGAGGTCTTTTGCGACCCACTCGGTGAATTCACGAGAGTGCGTGAGATCATAAAAGACGGTATGCCCGAGGACGTCAGATTAAAAAAGATTGCCGCATGCGCGCTTCACATGGCTCAGTCGGGTCAATACAATTATAAGCGATGTATCGCTCACGGAGAGCTTGGCGCGGCGAGATTTGCTCTGAATGAATTTGCCACGAACGCAGCAGAATTGACATTTTTGCTTGAGCGCCGTCACGCTCCTTACTACAAATGGATATTCAGGGCGATGCGAGAGCTTCCTAAACTTAATTTTCTTACCAACAAAATAGAGGAGCTGCTCTCTATACCGTCCGACGAGACCTTGAAGATCGAGCTTTTGATAGAGGAGATCAGCTCGGTTTTCATTGAAGAATTCAAAAAGCAGGGTATTACCGAGGCGACCTGCGGCTTTCTTGAATCTCACGCGTATTCTATCAATGATCAAATATCAAATTCAGAGATAAGAAATCTGCACGTTTTTTACAACAACTAAAAAAATTTCGCGCCGCGGCGGTTATTCCGCCACGAGCGCGAATTTTTATTGAATTATGCCGCCGCCGATGACATAGTCGCCGTTGTACATTACCGCGGATTGTCCCTTTGCGGGAGCTCTTTGCGGCTCGTCGAACGTCAATGTTATCTCATCGGGTCCCGTCTGCTCTGCGTAAGCATCACTTTCGGTATGGTGGTAGCGTATTTTTGCCTTCACCCTTATTTTGCCCTCGATCTTATCGAAGGGAATAAGATTTATACCTCTTATGATGACGGTATTTGTAAATAGCTTGTCTTCATCGGCAATCGTTACGGTGTTTTTTTCTGCATCCTTTGACGCAACGAAAATGTGCCGTCCCATTGAGATTCCAAGCCCTTTGCGCTGACCGATCGTGTAATGTATCACGCCCTTGTGCCGACCGACAATATTGCCGTGCTCATCGATATAATCTCCCTCGGGAAACACTTCACCGCGCTCCTTTTCGATGAACGTGGCGTAATCGCCGTCGGGCACGAAGCAGATGTCCTGACTGTCACTTTTGTGTGCTATAACAAATCCGTTATCCTCGCCCATCCTTCTTATTTCGGACTTGGTAAGCGAGCCGAGAGGGAAAAGCGTGTGAGATAACTGATGCTGGGAGAGCGCCCAGAGCATATAGCTTTGGTCCTTTTTTTCGTCCGTAGCTTTTCTCAAAAGAAAGCGTCCGTTTTTTTCTTCTATTTGAGCGTAATGTCCTGTTGCAACAAGGTCTGCTCCGCGTGCAATCTCCATATCAAGCAATGTACCGAATTTGAGAAGCTTGTTGCAAACGATACAAGGATTTGGCGTTCCGCCCGACACGTAGGTGTCGATAAAATCCTTCACGACGGTATCGTGGAACCTATCTTCGAGATCATAAACGGTGTGCTCAATGCCGATCTTATCACAAACAGCTTTAGCGTCGGCGATATCGTTAAGGGTAAGATCCGTGCCGTCATTACTGATCTTCGGACAGAGCTTCATCGTAACTCCGCTGACCTCATAGCCTTGCTCCAAGGCAAGCAGAGCCGCGACAGCACTGTCAATTCCGCCACTCATCGCGACCGAGACCTTTTTCTTTTCTATCATAGTTTTTCCTTTATTACCAGTTGTATTTTGTCAGCTCACCTTGCTCCTGCATATCCTCAAAATCTCTCTGGCGAAGTATTTCGTAGACCGCGATAGCTACCGAGTTTGAAAGATTGAGGGAACGCAAGCCGTCTCTCATAGGAATACGGACACATGTTTCGGGATTTGCATAGAGCAGATCTTCGGGAAGCCCCTTCGTCTCCTTACCGAACATTATCCACGCGTCATCTGGGTAGGTTACGTCGGAATATTTGTGCTTTGCTTTGGTTGAGAAATAATAGACCTTTGCGTCGGGGTGCTTGGCATAAAAATCGTCGAGACCGTCGTAAAAGGTTATATCGAGCTTGTCCCAATAATCAAGTCCCGCGCGCTTGAGCTTTGCGTTGTCGATCTCAAATCCCAAGGGGCGTATGAGATGAAGTGAAGCGCCCGTGGCGGCGCAGGTGCGGGCGATATTTCCCGTGTTTTGCGGTATTTCGGGCTCGCAGAGAACTATATTGATACGTGACATTTGTTCTGACCTCTGAAAACGTGATTAATTACTCTAATTATATAATACGAAAGGATCTTTTTCAAGTGTTTTATGAAAATTTACAAATATAGGTTGCTTTGGTGCAAATAATATAGTATAATATCATTTATAATGAATAACTATGGCTTGTGACGGAAAAAACGGCAAAAAAGTTATAAATAATCACTCGAAAGGGGTCATTTATGGGACTCGGAACAAAGATTTTTGGAACATATAGCGATCGTCAGATCAAAAAGCTTGAAAAGATCGCTAATCAGATAGAGGCGTTGGCGGATAAATACTCCGCGATGAGCGACGAGGAGCTCAAAGAAGTAACTGTAGCCCTCAAGGGACGACTTGCGACAGGAGAAACGCTCGACGACATTCTTCCCGATGCGTTTGCGGCTGTAAGAGAAGCCGATTGGCGAGTTCTCGGCAAGAGACCCTTCCACGTTCAGTTGCTCGGCGGTATCATACTCCATCAGGGTAGAATTGCAGAAATGAAAACAGGTGAGGGTAAGACTCTCGTTGCGACTCTCCCCGCATACCTTAACGCTCTTGCGGGCAACGGTGTTCATATCGTAACAGTAAACGACTACCTTGCGCGCCGTGACAGTGAGGAAATGGGCAGAGTTTACGGCTTTATGGGACTTACTACGGGTCTTGTCGTTCCGGGTATGAGCAACGCTGAAAAGCAGGTGGCCTATCAGGCAGATATAACCTACGGAACAAATAACGAATTCGGCTTTGACTATCTCCGCGACAATATGGTCGTCTACAAGGAGAGAATGGTGCAAAGAGGTCACGCGTTCGCTATCGTGGACGAGGTCGACTCTATACTCGTTGACGAGGCGAGAACTCCTCTTATTATTTCGGGTGCTGGCGACGAGCCGACCGATATGTATGAGAGAGCCGACCGATTTGCGAGAACTCTGCGCAAGCTTGTCACTAAAGAGATAGACGCTAAAGAGGAGCAGGACGATATCGATGCAGATTATATAGTCGACGAGAAGGCGAGAAACGCGGTTCTCACCCCTCGCGGTGCGCGTAAGGCAGAGGCGTTTTTCGGAGTTGAGAACTTCACAGATCCCGAGAACTCCGATCTTATGCACTACGTAAACCAGGCGATCAAGGCGCACGGCACAATGTTCCGTGATCAGCAATACGTGGTTACGGACAAGGGCGTTCTGATAGTTGACGAATTTACGGGACGTATAATGCCCGGAAGAAGATACTCCGACGGCTTGCATCAGGCTATCGAGGCAAAGGAAGGAGTTAAGGTAGAGAAGGAGAACAAGACTCTTGCGACCATCACCTTCCAGAACTACTTCAGAATGTATAAAAAACTCTCGGGTATGACGGGTACGGCTCTGACCGAGGAAAACGAGTTCAAGGAGATCTATTATCTCGACGTCGTTGAGGTTCCCACTAATAAGCCGATGATAAGAGCAGATCATCCTGACGCGGTCTATAAGACGGTAAACGGAAAATACAACGCGGTCATAGAGCAGATCAAGGAATGTCACGCAAAGGGACAGCCCGTGCTTGTCGGTACGGTCTCGATTGAAAAGTCAGAGGAGCTTTCGCGCAGACTTATGAGCGCGGGCATCAAGCACACAGTGCTTAACGCAAAATTCCACGCTAAAGAGGCGGAGATCGTCGCGCAGGCAGGTAAGCTTGGCGCGGTAACCATTTCCACCAATATGGCAGGACGCGGAACCGATATTATGCTCGGCGGAAATCCCGAATTCTTGGCAAAGCAAGAGATGAGATCCAAGGGAATACCCGATGATATAATTGCAGAGGCAAACGGCACCTCGGATACCGATAATGAAGAAATAATCGAGGCAAGAAAGCTCTTCTCAGAGCTTTATGAAAAGCACAAAAAGGAGATCGCGCCTGAAGCCGAGCAGGTAAGAGAAGTGGGTGGACTCTTTATTCTCGGCACCGAAAGACACGAGAGCCGACGTATAGATAATCAGCTTCGCGGCCGTTCAGGACGTCAGGGCGACCCCGGTGAATCCCGCTTCTATCTCTCGCTTGAGGACGACCTTATGCGTCTTTTCGGTTCTGACAGAATTATCGGACTTGTTGACCGACTTGGCCTTGACGAGAATACTCCTATCGATGCCAAAATGCTCTCGAACTCGATCGAAGGCGCTCAAAAGAGAATAGAGGACAACAATTTCAAGCGCAGAAAGAACGTACTTGCATACGATGACGTTATGAACCAGCAAAGAACGCTCATTTACAAGCAGAGAGGTGACGTGCTTGAAGGCGGCGAGGGAATCGAGGAGATCATCAAGAAGATGATGCTTTCGACCGTCCGCGATCGAGTTATGTATAACACGTCAGACGAGTCGGCAGAAAATTGGAGCTTTGATTCTTTGCGTGCAGATCTTCAGTATCTTTGCTCCGAAGATGACTTCCAATATACCCCCGAGGAGCTTAAAAAGCTTAAAAGGGAAGATCTTCTCAATATGCTTGAGGATCGCTTGAACGAAAAGTACGATGAAAAGGAAAAGCTCTTCGGCAGAGAGACCTATCTCGAGATACAGCGCTCGATATTGCTTAGAAACGTTGATACCGCTTGGATGGAGCACATAGACGCTATGGACGATCTCAAGGGTATGATAAATCTTCAGGCATACGCTAACCGAGATCCCGTCAGCGAATACAGGATCACGGGCGGCGATATGTTCGACAATATGATTGAGGAGATCCGCGACAAGACCGTCAGAATGCTGCTCTCCGTAGTTCCGAGACCGACTCAGCAGATAAAGAGAGTTCAAGTGGCAAATCCTTTGGCTGCAGGCTTCGAGGGCGGAACGACTAAAACCGTTAAAAAGGTCAGCATTCGCAAGGATGCCGCACAAAAGGTCGGCAGAAACGATCCTTGTCCCTGCGGATCGGGTAAAAAATACAAGAACTGCTGTGGCGCGGCAGGAAAAAGCGACGCCTGAACGTAATAATTACGACTAACGAAAGGAATTATCAATGGGCTTTGGTTTACTGTTGATCGGCTATATGTTTGCCTTTGTGGCAAGCGCGGGTATGGGAACCTACCTTTTCGCAGGAATGCTTATAGGTGGATTTTTGATGTATCTCGGACTCTGTGAGCTCCGAAAATACAGTCCCGCATTTATCTTTGCGCTTGTGGGAAGCATTCTGATAATTTTATGCTCCTTTTGGGGAACGATGGTCTGGATCGATTCGTTTTTTTCGCTTGGCGTGGGATTCTCGTCAGGTATCTGGTCGACGGTATATGATTGGATCAAGCTCGTTGTAAATTTCGCATTCAATCTCGCCTTGCTTTTCGGTATATCCGATCTTTCAAGAAGAGTAGAGCTTTTGGAAACAAGACAAAAAGCTATCAGGAATATTATTTTAGTTATCCTGTTCAATGCATATCAGATTCTATTATTTTTTCCGATTGGGTTTATTAAGAGTGACCAGGCGTTCTTTTTGACTATACTTCTTATTCTGCGACTCTTGTATACCATACTCAATGCGTGGCTATTGTTCAAATGCTACGCTATGATATGCCCCGAGGGACAGGAGGATATGCCTAAAAAGAGATCTCGCTTCGAGTTCGTCAACAAGATACGCGATGCGAAAGACGCAAAAGAAGACAAGGCGATCGAAGAAATGAAGGAATATTATGAAAGTAAGCTAAAGGCAAAAAATCAAAAGAAAAGATCAAAAAATAAAAACAAAAAATAAGGAGGGATAAAAATGAACGGAAAATTAAAAAAGAGCATTGGATTTTCACTTATGCCATTTGCGTTTTTGTTTCTGTTTGAGCCGAGATACACTCTCGTCGATCCTCTCCCGGATTTTATAGGTTATATCCTCCTATGCGCCGCCATCATCAACCTTGCTGACATAAGCCCCCGAATATACGAGGCGTTTCTCGGGTTCAGAAGGGCAATACTCGTCAGTCTGCTCAAATACGTTGCTCTGTATATGCTCTACAGCTTCGTATCAGAATCGGCGGCGACCGCCCCCGTCTACGACGGCACGGATGAATGGGTGGTAGGAGCTTTTCACGAATCCGAAATGGCGGTTGGAATATTGCTATTCGTTTTCGTATTCGGGCTGTTTGAAATGGTAGTTCTTATCCCCGCTTATCGAAGCTTTTTTGAAGGTATGCTCTCACTTGGAACCTATAATGACGGAACGGCAATATACCTCAAAAAAATCACGAAAAGGGAAAAGATAGACAAAAAAACAGGACGTAAGACCGTATTCGTGCGCGAAAGCAAAAGAAATTTGACCGAAAAGGCGTATTTTTTAACGGCATTTATGATATTCAGTCAAATTATCGGAAATATCTTGCCCGAATTGACTACGCTTGGTACAAACACGTCCTCCGAATTTATCGTTCATATGCGTATTTTGTTGATAGTGCTAATCCTGCCCGTCAGTATAACTTGGCTGATAAAAATGCTCGGGTATTGTGCGAGGGTACGTAAGGATACGGTTTTTATTGATAACCTTTCGCAAAAATACGTCTCATATTCAAGTCAAAATCCCGATCTGTATACCGTTCGCAGACTTGTAACGGGAATATCCACACTGATAGTTGCATCGGCGCTTTGCTTAAACCTATACGTCAATGACGTCAAGGTCATTCCCACATATTTATTTGGCATTACGGTGATACTGTTTGCTATCACGCTTCGCAAGCATTCGAAAAAATGGATCTCCGTAACAGCAGCAGCCGCACTAAACGCGATATTGTCGGCAATCCTACATTTTGCAACAAAAAAATTTTATTCGTATACGTCTTTATCAAATTTAGAGGCATATAACGCATACAATGTTCTCGTCGGCTTGAGTATAGCCGAATCGGTACTGTTCGTATTAAGCTTTATTTTTACATTGGTCATGGTTTGGGATATCTACAAGAAGCATACGGATATCTGCTTTTCAAGACAACAAAAGAGTTATAAGGAAGAGAAGGCGCATTTTATAAAGGGTACGGTCGCTTGTGTTCTGGCAACCGTTTTTATGGCGTTGGCAAACGTTTATTACGTATATGCAAATCATCCTTATTTCATAACTAACGTCAAGTGGGTGGTAGAATATTCCTCGGTGATCGTTCTCGGTATCAGTCTTGTGTTTATAGGCGTTTTGATATATAACCTTGGAAACGTTATAAATTCGATAAAATGCCACTATAAGCTTGATATTTGAGTTAAACGTGAATAAAATCATCCTCCGCCGTTGAATAATCACGGTAAGGCGGTAGCCCTAACGGGCTCGAACCGAACTAAATTTTGGAGGGTATAATTATAATCATGCAGAACAACAATCAGAACAACAATCAGAACAACAATCAGAACAAGAACCAGAACAAGAACCAGAACAACAATCAGAACAACAATCAGAACAAGAACCAGAATCAGCAGAACAAGAATCAGAACAACAACCAGAGCAATAACAGAAAGTAAGACAATAAAAACTATGCTGTCACGTCTCGGCGTGACAGCAAGTTTTACATAACGGATGGGAAAATGAATTTTAACGAAAGATTTTTAAAGCTTAAGCGAGCGCTTTTTGACAAGTGCTACGCAAATCTCAACCCGAAGCAAAGGGAAGCGGTATATACGGTAAACGATCCCTTGCTAGTACTTGCGGGCGCGGGAAGCGGCAAGACCACGGTGCTTGTAAAAAGAGTAGTGTTCTTAATAAAATACGGCAACGCGTATTATACCGACTTCGTGCCCGAATTTGCCGATGAGAGCTATTTAGCCGAAATGGAAGCGGCACTTAATGACAACGATATCGCCGCGGCGGATGAGATGCTGCCCGACTTCACCTATAACGCGTGTCCTCCTTATAGAATTCTCGCGATCACCTTTACCAATAAGGCAGCCAACGAGATAAAGGAAAGACTTGTAAGCGCCCTTGGAGACGAGGACGTTGCTAAGGATATATGGGCAGGCACGTTCCACTCGATCTGTATGCGTATTCTGCGAGCAAACTGCGAAAAAATCGGATACAAGCGGGATTTCAGCATATACGATACCGACGATCAGAAAAAAGCCGTAAGCGCAGCTATGAAGCGCTGTATGCTGGACGAAAAGCAATTCCCGATAAAGAGCGTGATCAGCACCATAAGTCGTGCAAAGGACAGACTTCTTACGCCCGAAAGATATGCTGACGAAGTTGGTACGGACTACCGACAGTCGAAGATCGCAAAGGTATATGCGGAATACCAAAAAACTCTTAAAGAGTCCAACGTAATGGACTTTGACGATATTATAATGAATACCGTAAAGCTCCTTAGAAGCGACAGCGAGATACTCAATTATTATCAAAAGAAGTTCAAATACGTTTGCGTGGACGAGTATCAGGACACCAACGAGGCGCAATTCGTGCTGACGGCTATGCTTGCGGGCGGATTCAGAAATCTGATGGTAGTTGGAGACGACGATCAGTCGATATATAAATTCAGAGGCGCGACTATCGGTAACATTCTGAACTTCGACAAGACCTACTCTGATGCAAAAATAATCAAATTGGAGCAAAATTACCGATCCACAGGCACTATTCTTGATGCCGCAAATGCAGTTGTTGCAAATAACAAGGGAAGAAAAGGCAAAAAGCTCTGGACAGACGGCGACGTGGGCGAAAAGATAACTATCCGTCGACTTCAGGATCAGAATCTTGAAGCGAAGGATATAGTAGATATCGTTTATAATGCAGTTTCCAAGAAGGGCAGAAGCTATCGAGATTTTGCTGTACTGTTCCGAACAAATGCGCAGTCAAACAGCATAGAGCGCGCGTTCGCAAAGAGTGCGGTTCCATACAGAATGCTCGGGGGAGTGCGATTCTCCGACCGCAAGGAAATACGAGATGCCGTCGCATATCTTCAGCTCATCTCCAATCATTCCGACCGGGAGCGATTACTCCGTATAATCAATGAACCAAAACGTAAAATAGGCGACAGAACTATCGAGGCAATATCTATGATTGCCGCAGAGCAGAATTGCTCTATGTTTGAGGTCATAGAAAATGCAAGCAAATATACGGCTCTTTCGAGAAGCGCCGTTATTCTCGAGGATTTCGCGGCGCTTATTAACAAGCTTACGGCTATGGTTTCCCATCTGAGTCTTCCCGATCTTTTCGACGCCGTACTCGGAGAAAGCGGATACCGCGCGATGATCGAAGCGGCAGGCGAAGAAGAAAAGGACCGACTCGACAACCTCGATGAATTCAAATCCAGTATACAAGAATACGTAAGCAGGACCGAAACTCCCACGCTTTCGGGATTTCTCGAGGAAAACGCGCTCGTTGCCGACGTTGACCGATACGATGATAGCGCAGATGCCGTCGTGCTAATGACGATACATAGTGCAAAGGGTCTTGAATTCCCGATAGTAATCATTCCTGGCTTTGAGGACGGAATCTTCCCGGGAATGCAAACGATCGTCGGCGGAGAGGACGATATGGAGGAGGAAAGACGACTCGCATACGTCGCGCTGACTCGTGCCAAGGAGCAGATCTACATACTTCATACCAAATCACGACTTTTGTACGGTCAGACGCAATATAATCCGATCTCGCGCTTCGTCACGGAGATCCCCGAGAGCTTTGTGATTCACGAGGAGGACGAAAACGATTCCTTCTTCTCACAAAGAGTCACGGGAGGCGCTAAGGTATATTTCCACGACAACTCGGCGTACTCAACACAAAGATCGCAATCGGGATACGGCCCGTACGGTGCTAAAAAAAGTTATTCTTCAAAGATCTCGACCAATACGGAAAGATCTCAGTCAAGCGAGCCCTTGTTTAAACCTCAAAACACCAGCAAACAGATCTTTGCTCCCGGTGACAGAGTGGTACACGGTACGTTTGGCGAAGGCGAGGTGCTTTCGGTAAGACCTATGGGCGCTGACACCTTGTACGAGGTAATGTTCGATAAAGTAGGTACCAAAAAGCTCATGGCAACCTATGCCAAGCTCAGAAAAGCATAAAAATTCAGCAGTTGGTCAAGTATTTTTTGACCGACTGCTTTTTCATTTTTTGTATTGACTTTTTTTTAGTTGTGTACTATAATTTAAATGTAAAACATATTAATTTGGCGCTTTTTAGCGTGTTGTTTTGCAATATTGACGAAAAATCGTAGTCTGAAGGTATTATTTGACGGAATAAATCATTGTAACGAAACAAAACGAGTGATATAATTAAAATATGATGAGGGAATATTATCCTGACGCAATATTATGAAAGGGGAAGATTCAATGAGCAAGTTTCTTGAGGATACCGGAAACGAAATAACTATCGGCTATTGGAAGGACCCCTCGACGATGCCTCATTCGCACACCCATCCTCAATACGAGGTCTATTTCTGCACTAAAAACGTCACGCAGAAATCAGTCATTAACGGAGTAGAGTACGTCTGCAAATATCCGTGCGTGATCATTTCAACGCCGTATACTATACACTCTATGTCCTGCGACGAGACCGACGGCGAGGATTTTGAAAGATTCGTCTTTTATTTCGACGAAAAAACGCTCAAATCCTTCGATCCGCACCTTATACCCGATATGATGAGCATCAGAAATTCAGGGCTTTTGTTCAGGCTTTCGGATGAGCAGGCAGAGCAGTTGAAATCTCTTATTTTGACTGTGAACGGCGAAACGACAAGCGAAAAAGAGCTTTTACTGGCACTTTTTCTCAATAAGCTTTATAATTTTGAGCCCGTTGAACCGCCCGTTAGAATAGGAACCTCATCGTTCTACATTCAGGACGTTCTTCAGTATATCGCGGAGCATTTCTGCGAACAGATAGACAGCGCCTCTGTATCACAACGGTTCGCGATAAGCCGATCCAAGCTTGACAGAGATTTTAAAAGGTTTACGGGCAGCACCGTTCACTCATTCCTTGATAATTGCAGACTTAACCACGCCAAATCCCTTATACTGACTCGAAAAGAGCTTTCCATAGGGGAGATAGCTGCGATGAGTGGATTTTCATCGGATACCTACTTTTTCCCGTACTTCAAAAAACATACGGGATGCACTCCAAACGAATACAAAAACAAGCATCATTAAGAACTTTACCGCAAAAAAGCGGTTAATATAAAACAAATAAACGGAGGTCTATTTTATGGGAAAGATCACATTTATGGGCGCAGGAAGCACCGTTTTTGCCAAGAACGTTATTGGTGACGCTATGCTTACTCCCGCGCTGAGAGATTTCGAAATTGCGCTTTACGACATTGATCCGGAAAGACTCGAGGAGTCCTACATAATGGTAAACGCGCTCAACAAGAACATCAACGAGGGCAGAGCAAGAATCACCAAATACCTCGGTGTTGAAAACCGAAAGGATGCTCTTCGCGGAGCCGATTTCGTAGTTGACGCTATCCAGGTCGGAGGATACGATCCTTGCACGATCATCGATTTTGAGATACCCAAGAAGTACGGTCTTCGTCAGACCATAGCAGATACCCTCGGTATAGGCGGTATTTTCAGAGCACTCCGTACCATCCCTGTGCTTCAGGATTTCGCCGAGGATATGGCTCAGGTTTGCCCCCGTGCGCTCTTCCTTAATTACACCAACCCCATGGCTATGCTTTCGGGATATATGCAGAGATTTACTGATATTAAGACCGTAGGTCTTTGCCACAGCGTTCAGGTCTGCTCCAAGGAGCATCTTCTTACCGGACTTGGAATGATCAACGAGGTTAAGATGCCTATAAAGGAAAAGATCGCAGGTATCAACCACATGGCTTGGCTGCTTGAGATCGAGGATGCAGACGGAAACGACCTCTATCCCGAGATCCGCCGCCGCGCTTGCGAGATACTTGAAAATCCTCCCGAGAATTGCTACGACCTCGTACGCTTTGAATATATCCGTAGATTTGGATACTATTGCACCGAATCCAGCGAGCACAACGCTGAATATAATAATTTCTTCATCAAGTCCAAGTATCCCGAGCTTATCGAAAGATACAGGATCCCGCTTGACGAGTATCCTCGCCGTTGCGTAAATCAGATAGCGGGCTGGAAGCAGGCAAAGGAAGAATACCTGAACGGAAACATCAGCCATGAAAGATCTCGCGAATACGCATCTCATATCATGGAGGCTGTAGTTACCGATAATCCCTTTAAGATCAACGGAAACGTTCTCAACAAGGGTCTTATCACCAACCTCCCATCCGAAGCTTGCGTTGAGGTTCCTTGTCTTGTAAACAAGCTTGGTATTCAGCCTACCGTAGTCGGTAAGCTTCCCACGCAGCTCGCCGCTATGAATATGACCAACATCAACCCTCAGCTTCTTACTATTGAAGCGGCTGTAACCAAGAAGAAGGACGCTATCTATCAGGCAGCAATGCTCGATCCTCACACCTCGTCCGAGCTCTCGATAGACGACATAATCAAAATGTGCGATGAGCTTCTCGAGGCAGAGAAGGATTGGCTTCCCAAGTATAACTGATAATACACAAAAATCCCGACGGACATCGTCCGTCGGGATTTTTGTTATGTAATAAGCTATAGATCAATATTTTTTGTCAACCTTCTTAAGGAAGTTGATGATGGACTTGTTACCACCGTTGGTTCTTCCTTCATAGAAGGAGGTGAGAGAAATTTCTCCACTCGTGGTAAAAGGAAGCATATACAATGTACCACCACAAATCTCGTCAAAGGTCTGACCGAAGTCGGTGCAAACACTATCCCAGATGATCTCAAGCATTCTTCTGTCATCAGGGTTATCTGCGATCTGCTTACCGAGAAGCTTCTGATAGTAAGCGGTCTTAACGTCCTTGGAGAAGAAGGAGAGCATCTCGAGGGTCTCGCCTACCATCTCTTCATTTTCAAGAAATGCGGGAACTGCAAGATATCCGCCCCACTGAAGTGAACGGTATTCCTTCTGGTTAGTATCGTAAGTAGGATAGGGAAGAACTCCGAAGTCGATATCAAAATTGAGATAGTTATCAAGATAAATGGTATCTGTAAGAGTCATAAGAGCTCTTCCTGACTCGAAGGGAACCGTCATATTTGCGCCGGCAACCTTGTAATCTAAACAAACCTCTTTAGAAGCAGCGAGCTCGGTAAGTGCGGTAACGATATTTTGAGTTCTTTCCTTATAAACATCGTTCATATAGGAAATCTCATATATACCCTGATCGTTCATCTCAACGAGGTTAACTCCGCAGGCCTCAAGGAATCCGCACCACGGCACCCACTGCTGACCTGTAAGGCCGTACTGATTCTTCTCAACGCTACCGTTGTCGATGTGACCAAGCTTTACGATGTCTATAAACTGCTGAAGGGTCCACTCATAGTCGTCTACCATCTGATATACACTCTTATCGAGAGCATCATCGTACTTTGCCAGAAGATCTACGTTATAAGCAATTACAAAGGTGTAGAGAATGTTGAAATCACTAAATCCGAGGAGATACTCGTCACAAACGGAAAGGTCCTCCATAAACTCCAGATTCCAATAATCCGCGTCTAGATCAACACCGGGAAGATCACCAAAGGGAGTAAGATATGCGCCCGTGATAAGACCCGATACACCGCTGGATACGTGGGTAAGGAGGGTATCTATACCGCCGGACTTATTCTTTACGGCAGTTTTGAAATCCTCAGTGTAGGTTTCAAAATGACCCGCAGAAGATGCCAGAATCTCAACCCCAAGGTGATTTTTTATCTTTTCCTGACGCTCATAGAGAGCCGCAGACAATACGTCGTTGTCATTCTTCTCGACCCAGTAGTGCTCCGTAGGGTTACTGTCTGACAAAATGGAAAGATAAAACTCTGTTTTGTAGTCCTTTTTCTCAATATCAGGCATTACCTCGGTGGTCTCCTCGACTTTTGCAGTAGTTTCTTCTTTGCTACCACTATCATCGCCACCTGCTGCAGTTGTAGTTTCTTCTTCACTCGTTTTCTCACCGTCGTCATTCCCATTATCACACGCAGCGAATACGGAAAGCATCATTACAAATGCGAGAAGGAGCGCGAGAATTTTAAATGAAATTTTCATTTTGAGTTAAATATCCTTTCATAAAAATTTTTCCACAATAGCATTATATCACAGTCTAAAAAAAGTGTCAATATCACCAAATTAACATTAAAAAATATTTACAAATACGTCATATTTATCAAATCTGTACTTTGTAAGATTTTAAACAAAAGACCCGTGTGCCACTTTTGTGACACACGGGTCTTTTACTATGTATTCGAATTCAAATTGCCAAAATAGGTTTGATCAAATACGAATCTTATCAATACTTTTTGTCAACCTTCTTAAGGAAGTTGATGATGGACTTGTTACCACCGTTGGTTCTTCCTTCATAGAAGGAGGTAAGAGAGGTAGTTCCGCTTGTAACTATGGGAAGCATATACAAGGGGTTACCGGAGATCTCGTCAAAGGTCTGACCGAAGTCGGTGCAAACACTATCCCAGATGATCTCAAGCATTCTTCTGTCATCAGGGTTATCTGCGATCTGCTTTCCGAGAAGCTTCTGATAGTAAGCGGTCTTAACGTCCTCGGAGAAGAAGGAGAGCATCTCGAGAGTTTCACCTACCATCTCCTCATCCTCAAGGAATGCGGGAACTGCAAGATATCCGCCCCACTGAAGTGAACGGTATTCCTTCTGGTTAGTATCGTAGGTAGGATAGGGAAGAACTCCGAAGTCGATATCATAGTTGAGGTAATCGTCAACGTTGATAGTAGCGGTAAGAGTCATAAGAGCTCTTCCTGACTCGAAGGGAACCTTGGGAGCAGTTACAGACTGATAGTCTACACAAACCTCTTTAGAAGCAGCGAGCTCGGTAAGTGCAGTAACGATATTCTGAGTTCTTTCCTTATAAACGTCGTTCATATAGGAGATCTCATACATACCCTTATCGTTAATTTCAACAAGGTTAACTCCACATGCCTCAAGGAATCCGCACCACGGTACCCACAGCTGACCTGTAAGACCGTACTGGCTCTTCTCAACGCTACCGTTGTCGATGTGACCAAGCTTTGCAATGTCTATGAACTGCTGGAGTGTCCACTCATAGTCATCTACCATCTGATATACGCTCTTATTGAGAGCATCGTCATATTTTGCAAGGAGATCTACGTTATAAGCTATTACATAGGTGTAAAGAATATTGAAATCGCTGAATCCGAGGAGATACTCGTCACAAACGGAAAGTGCCTCCATAAAATCCTGGTTCCAATAGTCTGCGTCGAGATCAACACCGGGAAGATCGCCAAAGGGAGTAAGATATGCGCCCGTGATAAGACCCGATACACCGCTGGATACGTGGGTAAGGAGGGTATCTATACCGCCGGACTTATTCTTTACGGCAGTTTTTAAATCCTCAGTGTAGGTTTCAAAATGACCTGCCATAGAAGCCAATACTTCAACACCAAGATAGTTCTTTACCTTTTCCTGACGATCGTAAAGAGCTGCGGACAACACGTCGTTGTTACTTTCTTCGACCCAATAGTGATCCATAGGATTGGTGTCGTTAAGAACGGAAAGATAGAACTCAGCACCGTAATCCTTTTTATCAATGTCAGGCATTACTTCGGTTACTTCCTCGACCTTTGTGGTCGTTTCACCTTTGTTGCTGTCGCTTTCGCTGTTGCTATCGTTGTTACTTTCGCTACCACTTACAGTAGTTTCGCCACTTCCTGTAGTTGTAGTTTCTTCATCACCCGTTTTGTCACCGTCGCCACTTCCATTATCACACGCAGCGAATACGGAAAGCATCATTACAAGTGAGAGAAGGAGCGCGAGAATTTTGAATGATTTTTTCATTTTCGGTTTAAAAATCCTTTCATAAAATTTTGTTTACTTGCTTTTGCCCAAGTTTACTCAAATATTATATCATAAATGATCTGCCGTGTCAAGACTACTCCACCAACAATTTACAAACAAGCCACATTTATATAAAAGTGCACAATAAAAAGGACTTGCACTTAGTAATAATGACGTGTAAGTCCTTTTCTGGTATATATATATCACTCTGTTTCAAAAAGCGTTTCAACGGTCTTTGAGCAACCGAGAGGAGAATACCTCCAACTATCTATATGCTTCGTCGTACTGCAGTCAACAAAATATTTAAGTTCAGATACGGCAGGATCGCCTTTATAAGAGTCAATGAGCACAAGCTTTATCTTCATCCTCTCGGGGATAATGCTTTTTATGTATACGGCGGCAAGACTGCCACAAGGGAGCTCAAAGGGATGGGCGTCATCGCGTAGTTCTGCAAGTCCTGCGAGATTGGGAGTCAATTCTACAAAGACTCCGTAGCTTTCTACGCTACGTATAATTCCCGCGACGGTCTGACCTGCCGAAAAGAGCGCCGCATTTTCCTCCCAAGTGCCGAGAAGCTCACGCATTGAGACGAATATCCTGCCTTTTTCTCGGTCTACAGATTTCAGTACGGTATTGATTATCATTCCATTATATAAACGGTCTTTGGGGTGCGAAAATCTCGAAACCGAAATGCAATCTACAGAAAGCAAGGAAATAATGCCGCAACCAATGTCAACAAATGCGCCGAAGCTTTCAAGGTGTGTCACTCGCGAACAGATTATATCGCCGGGAATCAGATCTGCGATATAGTTGTTCATACAGTCGATCTGTGCCAAGCGCCGAGAAAGATAGGCGATCGTGCGACCGTTTTTTTCTTCTATTGAGACAATTTTGAAGCACACGGGTTTGCCCACTCTGGTTATTACCGCGATATCCTTGAAGCTCTCACCGTCTCTCACAAGGCAGACCTCGCTTTTAGGGATAATTCCCGTTATTCCGCGCAGATCGACGTGGAGATTCAATTCGCTGTCGCATAGTATGGCTGTGCTCTCTAAAATTATGCCTGCCGACATTGCTTTTTCAAGTCCCACGCGTCCCGCGGAGATAAGCTCGCGGTTTTGTTGCGTTCCGATAAGAAGTCCCTCGGGCTTGTATGTATTGATCATTTTATTTTACCTCCGAAATTTTCTGAAATCACAATATAAACTTATGTCG
>SVRA01000092.1 GCA_015065075.1 Oscillospiraceae bacterium | reverse complement strand
GCCGATCATCACCGAGTTTTTTGATAACGAGGAAGAAATGGCGAAGTTTCAAAAGTGGCGTGAGGAATATGAGGAGAAGGAACGATTAGAGAAGGAGGAGAAAGCAAAGAAGAAGGCGGGAGCGGCGTAATGTAGAGTAATTGTGAAAGCCTCGGCAGGGAGTTTCCTTGCCGAGGTTATTTTTTATTTATATCCGCTTCAGTTTCCTCCGGGACCGTCTCTGCGTTCACAAGTGTCGGGAACCTCGATCTTACCCTTGATATCTCCGGGCTTAGTAAGAGGCTTTTTATCTTTAGGCTCTTGTTCTTTTTTCGTATCTTTATTTTCAGACATATTAATCACTCCTTTCCTCTATTTAGTGTTCGCAAATTCAAATCAATTCATTCAAGTCGTTGGTTGGCGGTAGGCAGCTTTGACCTCGGCAGACGTAATAAGTGGTCTTGCCGTTTTTGAGCGGATATTCTTTTGTGGGGGCATCTAAAAAAATGACGATCGCATCAGGTGGAAATGCAAGAGGCAAGCCTCTGTTGTCTGTCTGTTGATCGGAAACGACCGTTACTTTCATTGGCAGCTTGTCGTGCTCCAAAAGCACTTTCAAAAACATAGCGTGGTTTGTGGGATATTGTGCTGCGCTTTGCGCGAGAAAATCAAGCTGCCGTTCCGCTTCGATTTTGTATTTCTCCTCGTCTGTAATAAGAGACAGGCGAACAAGATCATACGCCATCAGCGAATTACCGCTTGGGATCGCGCCGTCGTAGGTTTCTTTTGGACGCAAAATCAGCTCCTCGTGATCTTTGCCATACAGATAAAATCCGCCCGTATTATCTCCGAAATCCGATATGACCTTATCGCATAAGCGCTTTGCCCTATTCAAATGTTCACTATCCAAAGTGGCGCGATACAGCGAAAATTGGGCAAAAACATACGCGGAGTAATCATCGATAAAGCCTTTTACGCCCCGTTTTTTCATATAAAAGCTGACATAGAGCGCATCACCATCACACAGACATTTCTGCATAAAGCTATCTGAGTTTTGTGCGGCAGAAAGATATATTTCCTTCCCGCTGACAAGATACAGCTCACACATAGCGGCGATCATCAGGCTGTTCCACGACGTTAAGATCTTTTCGTCGCGGTGAAGTGAATATCGCTTTTTTCGGTAATCATAAAGCATGGGAAGAAAAGATTCAAAGCTGTTATTGGAAGGATCGCTTTTTAAGAGATTCGGGATATTCTTGCCCTCAAAATTGCCTGCGGCCGTTATATCAAAATGACGGTTGAAGCGCGTTCCGTCCTCTGTGCCAAGAATCTTTGTGATCTCGTCGGGCGTAAACAGATAATATTTTCCTTCTTCACCCTCGCTGTCGGCATCCTGCGAGCTGTAAAATCCGCCTTCGGGGGAGGTCATTTCAAGGAGAATATAGATTGCCGTTTTTTCCGCGATCTCAAGATATAATGCCTTTTTTGTTACCGTGTACGCCTTACAATAGGCGAGTATCAGGAGCGCGTTGTCGTACAGCATTTTCTCGAAATGCGGAGCAAGAAACTTTTTGTCGGTGGAATAGCGGCAGAATCCAAATCCGATGTGATCGAACATTCCACCGCGATACATCTGCAAGAGGGTTTGCTCCGCCATGTTCAGACACGAGGCTGTTTTGTAACGCTCGTAGTAATCGAGCAAAAAGAGCAGATTGTGCGGTGTCGGAAACTTCGGCGCTCGTCCGAATCCGCCGTGTTTTGCGTCATAGATGCGCTCATATTGCGACACTGCCAAGTGTGTTAGATCAATATCCGCTATATCCGACACGCTCTCCGAGCTGTTCAGATGCTCAATAATTTTCTCCGAATCCCTCAAGAGCATATCGCGGTCGGATACCCATTTTTCGTGTATGGCGAGCAGTAGCTCCCGAAAGCCTATCATACCGCCCCGTGAGGTTTTGGGAAAATAAGTTCCAGCGAAAAACGGCTTCTGATCTGCCGTCATAAAGATGCTGGTGGGCCAGCCGCCGCTTCCCGTGAAGGCTTGACAGACCGCCATATAGACACTGTCAATGTCGGGACGCTCCTCTTTATCAACCTTGATGGATATAAAATATTTATTCAAAATCTCGGCCATTTCTTCGTCCTCAAAGCTCTCGTGAGCAAGCACGTGACACCAATGGCACGCACTGTATCCGATACTTAAAAATATGGGCTTGTCCTCCCTTGCCGCGAGTTCAAACGCCTCGTCGCACCAAGGATACCACTCCACGGGATTATCCTTGTGTTGAAGTAAATAGGGGCTTGTTTCCTTTGCCAATCGATTGCTCATATCTTCACCTCCGTTATCTCTTTTATTTTCGGCATTTCCGAAGTGATCTATACGAGATTTTGACAGGTATGTAAGACCCGAAAATCACAAATACTATTCATATCACAAATCGGAGGTAAAAAGATGACGAAAGACGAAATGCCGGTTGGCTTTGCTATGGCGCTTGCGATGAATCCCGAAGCTATGCAGAAGTTCGGAACGCTCAGCGAGGAACAAAAGCAACAGATCATCGCAGGAACACACGCGGTAAAAAGCAGAGATGAGATGCGTCACTACGTGGATTCTCTGGTAAACGGCAAGTGATGAGTATGGATTCTATTTGGGAAGATACTGCAAAGCGTGTGCATTTTGATGCTTTGAGTAGCAATAAAAACACCGACATTTTGATCATCGGAGGCGGGATTACGGGGATTTTATGCGCCTATAAGCTAAAAAATGCGGGCGTGGATTGTATACTGGTCGAGGCGAATGAGATCAGCGGTGGTATCACAAAAAACACCACGGCGAAGATCACTTTGGGGCACGGTTTGATCTACGACAAAATGATCAAACGCTTTGGTGAGGATAAAACACGCCTTTACATTGACGCACAAAACAAAGCAATCAAAGAATATGCTCGGCTTTGTGAAAAGATCGATTGCGACTATGAAACGCGGGATAACTACGTATATTCTATGGGTGACCGCAAGAAGATTGAAAAAGAGGTCGCCGCCTTGGGGCGTCTCGGTATGAAAGCCGAGTCCTTGGATGCCTGCGAGCTTCCGTTTACGGTCGCAGGGGCGGTGCGCGTGAGAGATCAAGCGCAGTTCCACCCGTTGAAATTTCTCTATACAATTGCAAAAGATCTGCCAATCTACGAGCATACTAAAGTCGTGGAACTGATGCCGCACAAGGCAATCACCAATCACGGTGAAATCACCTACAAAAAACTGATTATTGCAACTCATTTTCCGATGCTCAATAAACATGGCTTGTACTATCTCAAACTCTATCAGCATCGTTCCTACGTTCTTGCACTCAAAAACGCCAAAAAAGTAGAAGGAATGTATGTGGATGAATCGGACACGGGACTGTCCTTCCGAAGTTACGGCGATCTTCTGCTCCTCGGCGGTGGCGGACACCGAACTGGAAAGCAAGGCGGTTGTTGGCAGGAGCTTGAAGATTTTGCCCGTAAGTATTACAAAAATGCCGAGATCGTCGGCAAGTGGGCGACGCAGGATTGTATGACGCTTGATGATATCCCTTATATCGGTCAATATTCAAAACCCACGCCCGACGTCTTCGTTGCAACGGGATTTAACAAATGGGGCATGACCAACGCCATGGTCGCCGCAGATATTCTCTGCGATCTCGTTCAAGGAAAGCCCAACCCTTATGCTGACGTTTTCGACCCCTCACGCACGGTTCTTCATCCACAGCTTGCGGTAAATGCTTTTGAGTCTGCAATCGGACTTCTTACACCCACCGCGCCCCGATGTCCACACCTCGGTTGCGCCCTCAAATACAACAAAGCCGAACACACCTGGGACTGCCCCTGCCACGGCTCACGTTTCACTGAAGACGGCGAGCTGATCGACAATCCCGCGACGGATGATAAAAGAATATAGCAGTATACGCCTTCGCATAATGGGAAATAATAGTATTAAATCCATAAACGGAGGTTAAATTTGCTATGTTCAAACATGAAAAACAATTATTCCATCCCGTAGAGGTCGAAAGACCGAACTCGCAGTACGCCGTACTGCTTCAGGAACAGCTCGGCGGCGGTAACGGTGAGCTCAAGGCGGCAATGCAGTATATGTCGCAGAGCTTCAGAATCAAAGATCCCGAGATCAAGGATCTTTTCCTTGATATTGCCGCCGAGGAGCTGGGGCACATGGAGATGGTAGCACAGACAATCAATCTCCTCAACGGTCATGACGTGGATGCCACCAAGGTGCAGGCAGGAGAGGTGCAGACGCACGTTCTGCTCGGACTGAATCCCGGGCTTATTAATTCTTCGGGATATTCATGGACGGGAGATTACGTCACCGTCACGGGCGACCTGTGCGCAGACCTGCTCTCCAATATCGCGTCCGAGCAGAGAGCCAAGGTGGTTTATGAGTATCTCTACCGCCAGATTGAGGACAAAAAGGTCAGAGAGACCATTGATTTTCTCCTCAACCGTGAAGAAGCCCACAATCAGATGTTCCGCGATGCCTTCAATAAGGTACAACAGACCGGCTCTAACCGCGACTTCGGCACGACCAAGGCAGCAAAAATGTATTTTTCTATGTCCGATCCCGGACCCAACGCTTTTGCAACGGGCGAGACCCACGCTCCGGCGTTTAAGTGAAAATAATTACTGTTACCAAATACTCTATCGTGCATTAGAAAAGCCACCGACAATTTTTCTTATCGGTGGCTATTTTCATTTCTTACTATTAAAGTTGGGATACTCAAATAAAACAAATAATCCGAACGCTTCTCCAAGTAAGAGAATGTTCGGATTATTTTCATGTGGTCGGAGTGACAGGATTCGAACCTGCGGCATCGACGTCCCAAACGCTAACAAGCCGATTTTTTCCTTACTTTACAAGGCTTTTCGGGGCTTTTGTGTCCGAAAGCGATGCTTTCCGATGCTCTCGTTCGCACTGTTTCCACGTAGTCCGAAGCCGTAGATGGTCAAAGGTGTGGTCAAGCCGAATTCTCAAGCTGTCAAACCAAGCCGATATATGCAAAACTCGTACCGTCAGGTGACTAAACGGTTCACCCCGTGTCGAGTTTTTTCTTCTGCCGTTAGTATACCATACTTCTGAAAAACTGTCAATCCGTTTCTCTCAACACGCAAAAATTGAGGTGCTGTAGTCAAAGAAAACGCCGACAAAAAAGTTGGATTTATTTTCGAAAAAGTGCTGGACTTCCGCTCTCTTATGTGGTATGTTGTTGTGCTGACAGAAAAGGAGGCACAACCTATGAAAAGTATGATAAAAGAGCTATGGCACGGAAACATCATTCCGCAAGAGGACAGCA
>SVRA01000010.1 GCA_015065075.1 Oscillospiraceae bacterium | reverse complement strand
AAAGCGTTGATTTCGCAAAATAACGCTACCAACCGATCAAACGGCTGAAAAATAATTGCTATAAATCTTGAAGTTCCTTATAATACAAGGATTGTTACTATTTTCAAGGCGGCATCTTTTTTGTCAAGACGAGCCAGAACGAAGCAACCCATCAGGGTTGCTTCGTTCTGGAGCTGCTGACCGTCAGTTGAAATGGTACACCAAACCGCTTGCGATTTGTGTAAGGGTTTAAATCCGGACATTATGCCAATCTTCGAAGCAACCCGGCAGGGTTGCTTTTTTTTCTCATAGCATGTCCCGACTACTTGAAACAGTAAGCTTAGCTTATAAGGTTGTTAACCTTTAGATTAACAAATCTGTGGAGGTATTGCTATTCCTGTAAAACGACATTTTTCGAGCTTTTTTCACATTGGTATCCAATTTCACATATTATGTCATAGGGGCTTGCCCCTAAAAAGATAAGACAAGGAGATATTTATGGCGCAATTTACAAACCAAGCGCAACTGTCATATAACAATACCGTAGTCAACTCCAACGTGGTCGTTGGCGAGATTTTGGAGGGTGTTTCTGCCGACAAAACTGCAGTCGTAAACACCTATTCCGCTGATAGCACGGTAACTTACGTCATCAGCATCGTCAATTCGGGGAATACGGCAATTTCCAATCTTACCGTCACCGACGATCTTGGTGCCTACGAGCAGGGAACCGAAACCCGTACTCCCTTGAGCTACGTAGACGGTTCTATTCGCCTATTTGTCAACGGAGTTTTGCAAGCCGCTCCCGTAGTTACCTCCGAGCCCGCACTTGTGGTAAGCGGTATCACCTTGCCCGCTAACAGCAATCTGCTACTCGTTTATACTGCTGAGGTCAATGAGTTTGCACCCCTTGGCGCAGACGATAGTATAGTTAATACGGCTACCGTGACGGGCAATGGCATTTCCACACCCATCACCGCAACCGAGACCGTCACTCCAATAGAGAAACCGCAGCTTCGTATCACCAAGAGCGTTGAGCCGGTTCCCGTAAGTGAAAACGGCACTTTGACCTATCGCTTTGTGATCGAGAACTTCGGAAACGTTGCCGCCACAGCGGAGGATAACGTAGCGTTGTCTGACCTCTTCGATCCTATTCTGTCGGACATCACCGTCAGTCTTGACGGCACGACCTGGACGGAGGGAGTACAGTACAACTATAATGAGGCAACAGGACAGCTTAATACCGTGCTCGGTCAGATCACCGTGCCTGCTGCCACCTATACTCAGGATATCGCTACGGGTGTGTGGAGCATTACGCCCGGCGTAACTGTTCTTACTGTGTCGGGAACCGTCTGATAAAATTTTGATTTCTCGGGGGAGCTGCGCCCCCCCGTTTTTTAACATCGTTGTTAAAAATGAATAAATTTCAAAAAAAACTTGCCTAAAGACAATTTTTATGATATAATTAATAAAAACTTTATTGCGCTAAAGCATAAGCGCTTGTTGGAGGCCCATATGAAGCTCGTTGTAAAGGTTGGTACGTCTACACTTGCCCATGCAAGCGGCAGATTGAATATAAGAAGAATGGAATTGCTTTGTAAAGTCCTCAGTGACCTTAAAAACGCGGGTCACGAGGTCATTCTCGTCTCGTCGGGCGCTATCGGTATGGGTGTCGGCAAGCTGAAGCTGTCGGCGAGACCGTCGGACACGGCGGGCAAGCAAGCGGCGGCGGCAGTTGGGCAGTGTGAGCTTATGTATACGTACGATAAGATCTTTTCAGAGTATGACCACACGGTAGCTCAGATACTGCTTACCGCCGAGGATCTTCGCAACGAAACGCGCCACAAAAACTTCGAAAATACGATGGAGCGACTGTTGAAAATGCAGGTCTTGCCAATAATAAATGAAAACGACACGGTTGCAACCGAGGAGATAGAGATAGGAGATAACGACACCCTCGCGGGAATAGTCGCCGTCAGTGTGGGCGCCGACCTGCTAGTTCTGCTGTCCGACATCGATGGGCTCTATACCGCAGACCCCAGAAAAGACGAGAATGCCAGACTTATCGAAAGCGTATATGAGATAGACGAGCATATAATCTCACTCGGAGGAGGCAAGGGCTCGTCGCTCGGCACGGGAGGAATGGCGACCAAGCTCCGCGCAGCAGAGATTGTGACCGCGCGCGGATGCGATATGGTAATTACGAACGGCGAGCACCCCGAGGTGCTTTACGACATGGCGGACGGAAAGCAGATAGGCACAAGGTTTTACGCAAAGAAGGTAGATAAATGAGAAGCACGAAAGAAATACTCGAGGCGGCAAGATCAGCAGTGCAGAAGCTGACGTTAGCCGACGAAGAAAAAATAAATAAAGCGCTTTTAAAGATAGCCGATCTACTCTGCACGCGCGATGCGGTCGACTCGATATTAGCTGCAAATCTTAAGGATCTTGAGCGAGCCGAGGGCATTTCGGAGGTTATGAAGGATCGCCTGAGGCTTAACGAGCAGAGAATGGCGTCAATGGCAAGCGGAATAAGAGACGTGGCAAATCTGCCGTCGCCTCTCGGTAAAACCATAAGCGAGATCAGCCGCCCCAACGGACTTGTGATAAAAAAGGTCAGTGTTGGCATCGGCGTGGTTGCGATAATTTATGAGAGCCGTCCCAACGTGACCTCGGATGCCGCGGCATTAGCGCTGAAAAGCGGAAACGTCTGCATACTGCGCGGCGGTAAGGAGGCGTTTTTGACCTCAAGTGAGATAGTCCGTGTGATAAGACGCGGACTTGTGGAGTCGGGATTGCCCGAGGATGCGGTCACGCTCGTAGAGGACACGACAAGACAGAGCGCTCTTGAACTTATGCGGGCGAACGGATACGTAGATATGCTGATCCCTCGCGGTAGCGCGGGACTTATAAAAGCCTGCGTGGAGAATGCGACCGTTCCATGCATTCAGACGGGCGCTGGAATCTGCCATATATACGTTGACAGATCGGCAGATCTTGAAAAAGCCCTCAATATAATCGAGAATGCAAAAACGAGTCGCCCATCGGTCTGTAACGCCGCCGAGGTCTGCCTCGTTGACAGTGCGATAGCGGAGCAATTTTTGCCACTTTTACGTGAAAGACTTACAGACGTCGAGCTTCGCCTTGACGAAAGAGCGCAGAAGATCATCGATGGCACTCCCGCTAAAGAAACCGACTTCGATACCGAATTTCTTGACTATATCCTTGCCGTCGGTGTGGTTGACGGGGTGGATAATGCAATCGAGCACATATCAAAGCATTCGACACATCATAGCGAGGCGATAATTGCCGAGGACAAGGCGGCTTGCGATACGTTTGTCAAGCGCGTTGATAGCGCCGTGGTCTACGTCAACGCATCGACGAGATTTACCGACGGAGGTGAGTTTGGATTTGGTTGCGAGATGGGAATTTCGACTCAGAAGCTCCACGCGCGAGGTCCGATGGGGCTCCCTGAGTTGACCACGTACAAATATATCGTCACAGGCGACGGTCAAACAAGATGATCAAAATGGAGAAAAGATAATGAAAAAGATTGGGTTTATAGGCGCGGGTAACATGGGCGGCGCGCTTGCCGCGGCTGTCGCAAGAACGGATAATACCGTTTTCGTATGTTGCGCTCACAAAGAAAAAGCCGAAGCGCTGGCGGCGGATATAGGAGCAAAAGCCGCAACTGTTACCGAAATAGTCGATGATTGTGATGTTATATTTTTAGGTGTAAAACCGCAGATCTTGCCACAGTTGGCGGAAAATATCAAGGATCAGCTTGCAAAGAGAGCAGGGCAGATCTGCCTTGTCAGCATGGCGGCGGGAGTGACCTGCGCGCGACTTGCAGAGCTTTTCGGAGAGCATAGAATAATAAGAATAATGCCCAACACCCCCGTTTCGATAGGTGAGGGAGTGATCCTGTATTGCCTCGGCGACAACTCGACCACAGAAGACGAAAAGACGCTCTGCGACGCACTTTCGATGGCAGGATGCCTTCACAAAATGCAAGAAAAATTGATAGACGCGGCTACTGCCGTGTCGGGATGCGGTCCCGCATTCGTGTATATGTTCATCGAAGCGCTTGCCGACGGTGGAGTAAAGTGCGGTATCCCGCGCGAAAAGGCGCAGCTCCTGGCGGCACAGACGCTTGCAGGTGCGGCACAGCTCTGCATAGAAAGCGGCAAGCACCCGGGAGAGCTAAAGGACGCGGTCTGCAGTCCTGGCGGATCGACCATAGCGGGAGTTGCCGCGCTTGAGAGGGGCAAATTCAGAGCTGCCGTGATCGATGCGGTAGAATCGGCGTACAAACGCACCAAAGAGCTTTAAATTACAAAATCAATTCGCCCAAAGCATTTTCAGAAAGGAATTAAATCAATTATGAATCCTTGGTGGTATCTGCCGATAGCGGCCGCAGGACTACTGTTTATAGTATTGCTGATCGCCTTCGTGTGCTTCAGGTTGACCTTCTATTCGCCCAAGCGCAAGCCGCCGAAGGAGGACGTGATTGAGATCCCAGAGGGCGAGATATACGAGGAATACCGTGACGTAATAGAGAATTGGATAAGATCGATCCGCGCAACTCCGTACGAGGCGGTATCGATAAAATCCTTCGACGGACTCACCCTCCGCGGTAAATATTATGAATATAAGCCGGGCGCGGTCACCGAAATACTTTTTCACGGATACAGAGGTACTGCCGAAAGAGATCTCTGCGGCGGAGTGGAGCGATGCTTTGCGCTTGGTAGAAACGCGCTTATCGTTGACCAGCGCGCATCGGGTGACAGCGACGGTCACGTTATAACCTTTGGAATCAAGGAATGTCGCGACTGTCTTGCCTGGGTGGATTTCGTGATAAATAAATTCGGCAAGGATACAAAGATCATTCTCACAGGCATCTCGATGGGTGCGTCGACCGTGCTTATGGCGTCGGGAGAGGAGCTTCCGAGCAACGTCGTCTGCACGCTTGCGGACTGCGGATATTCGTCTCCGCGCGCGATAATCCGCAAGGTAATGAAGCAAATGAAGCTTCCCGTCAATTTCTTTTATCCCTTCGTAAAGCTCGGAGCAAGAATTTTTGGCGGATTTTCGCTTGAAAGCAACTCTCCGATCGAGGCGATGAGGCGATGTAAGATCCCCGTAATATTCGTTCACGGCGACAATGACGACTTCGTGCCTTATGAAATGAGTAAAGAGATGTACGAGGTCTGCACAGCACCCAAAAAGCTGCTCACAGTCAAGGGCGCGGGTCACGGACTTGCGTTTCCTGCAGATAAGGAGAGCTATCTTCGCGAGGTCAAGGACTTCGAAAAGGTTTGGAATGTGTAAAAAAGACTCGCTTGGAGCACCTGCGGTAGAGCAGGAAAACGCATCATCTTCATTGGTGGTGCGTTTTTTTTGCTTTTCAACCTGCAGTTGAAAAACCTCGTTTGAGCAGTTATTGTCAACAAATAATTACTATGATATAATATAGACACGAGGCAGGCGCCGCCTTGAAATTCGGAGGTGAGTTTATGAATATTGGAAACAAAATTAAAGAATTAAGAAAGCAACGTGGTATTACTCAAGAACAACTTGCGGATAGCATAGGAGTTTCCTTTCAAGCGGTCAGTAAATGGGAAAATAATATAGATTTGCCCGATATCACGCTTGCGCCTGCTTTGGCAAGTTATTTTGGTGTATCTATGGACGTTCTTTTCGATTTCAATTTGAAGGAACTTGAAGATAAAGCATTTGCTATTGCAAAAGAAAGTTGGAAATATCGCAGTTCCGATTGGGAAAAAGCACGAAACATTATTGATGAAGGATTAAAGACATATCCTGATAATGTTATTCTTTTGAATAACAGACTTTATGTTATGAGCAGCGAGGAAACTCCTGACGAAGTTATTGCAATCGCGTTAAAAATTATTGATCTTTCCAAAGACGAAGCAATAAAATATGATGCTTGTAGATTCTTGGCATATGCGTATAAAGCAAAAGGAGATGTTGAGAGCGCACGAAAAGCAATCGATTTAATTCCCGATATTCGTTTTTCGAATCAGAGATTGAAAGCATGTATATTGCAGGGAAAAGAAAAATGGGATGCGGCATGTCAAGAATTCAATGAGGCTCTGTATGCGTTTATGTTTATCACTTATAGGATGGCTGAATGCCACGATGAAAGAGGAGAATATAATGAAGCATTGGAATATTATGAGAACGCTTTACGTGTACTCGATATCTATGAAGTAAAAGAAAGCTGGTACGGTTTCCGCGAAGGATTCAAGAAAAGAATTGCATATATAAAAGAAAAGTCAAAATAAAATATCGCTTTGGTGTGCACAAAAGCAGTGCTTGTCAGGAAAATGACGGGCTGTTGGATGTCATAAAAAGCCTTCTCCCACAGGAGAAGGCTCATTACCTCCCGGCAGCACGCCTGAAAGTACCTTGCAGGCAAGGAATAAAAACACCGCCCGAACATTTCGGGCGGTGTTAGTATTTGCCGTTATTTTGTTACTTTGCCAAAAACTTCTCAACAACCTCGCTGACAAAGAAGAATCCTTGCTTTGTGCCTAAGCTTTCGGGCTTTACGTCCTTGCCGTAAATAAAGAGCGGCACGTATTCACGCGAGTGGTCGGTAGACGGCGTTGCGGGATCGCAGCCGTGGTCTGCGGTGATGATAAGCAGATCGTTTTCCTTCATTCTCGGCAGAAATTCACCCAGACGAAGATCAAACTCGGTAAGCGCGTTAGCGTAGCCTGCGGCGTTGTTTCTGTGACCGTAAACCATATCAAAATCAACGAGATTGACGAAGCACAAGCCGTCAAAATCCTTGTCCTGCATAGAAATAGCCACGTCCATGCCCTCGGAGTTGCTCTTGGTCGGATGGCTATCGGTAACGCCTTGTCCCGCGAAGATGTCGTTGATTTTGCCGACAGAAATGACGTCATAGCCGCTCTTTTTGAGTCTGTCAAGCATTGTGGGCTTGGGAGGGATCAGCGAGTAGTCGTGGCGACCTGACAAGCGCTGAAAAGGATATTCGCCGCCAAACGGACGAGCGATGATTCTTCCAACGCCGTGCTCGCCCTGCATGATCTCACGTGCTATCTCGCAGTATCTGTAAAGCTCGGAGAGCGGCACGATCTTCTCGTGTGTCGCTATCTGAAGCACAGAATCCGCGGACGTGTAGACGATAAGAGCGCCCGTGCGAAGATGCTCCTCGCCGTAGTCCTTGATGACCTCCGTGCCCGAATAAGGCTTGTTGCAAATGACCTTTTTGCCCGTCCTACGCTCAAGCTCGGATATTATCTCGTCGGGAAAGCCGTTGGGGTAGGTCGGCAGAGCGCGTTCTGATACCAGCCCCGCGATCTCCCAGTGACCCGTGGTCGTGTCCTTGCCCTTGGAAAGCTCAGCCATTCGTCCGCGCGCCGCTATCGGCTTTGCCTCGGGTGCTTTGCCGACCGATGCGCCCTCGATATTGAAAAGTCCCATTTTAGCAAGATTGGGACAGTTGAATTCGGGGAGACCTGCAACCGCGCGCAGAGTGTGGCTGCCCTCGTCGCCGAAATCAGCCGCGTCGGGAAGCTCACCGATGCCAAAGCTATCCAGCACTATAATAAAAGCTCTTTTTTTCATATTCGTATCCTTAAATTACATTTTCTCAATGACCGACGAAACGAGCAACTCGAATTGCTTTGCAACACGGTCGGCAGTTTCCTGAACCTCTTTATGCGAAAGCTTTTCCTTGGTCATTCCTGCCGCCATATTGGTTATGCAGGAGATTCCGCAGACCTCAATTCCCATGTGCCTTGCCGCCATCGCCTCGCACGCCGTGCTCATACCTACCGCATCTGCGCCAAGTAGTCTGCACATGCGTATCTCCGCAGGGGTTTCATAGTTAGGACCCGTAAGCTGAACGTATACGCCCTCCTTGAGCTCGATACCGTGCTCAGCCGCAGCCTGCTCAATAATCGCACGCAAGGACTTGCTGTAGACCTCGCTCATATCAGGGAATCTTACTCCAAGCTCCTCGATATTCTTTCCAATGAGAGGACTGGGCACAAAGCTGGTTATATGGTCGGTGATCATCATAAAATCACCGGGCTTGAAGTCGAAATTAACTCCGCCTGCGGCATTGGTCAGGAAAAGCTTTTTAATTCCTAGCATACCCATAATGCGAGTAGGAAGCACTACGTCACCGATGGGATAACCCTCATAATAATGAACTCTGCCCTGCATAGCGACTACCTTTTTGCCACCAACGTAGCCGAAAACAAAACGACCGCAGTGACCGGGAACGGTCGATACGGGAAAGCCCTCGATATCCGAATATTCGATTCTTGCGACCACGTCTATTTTTTCTGCGTAGTTTCCGAGACCTGAGCCGAGAATAAGACCTATCTCGGGCACGAAATCGGTCTTTTCTCTGATGCTTTTTACACAGTTCAAAAGCTTTTTATACATATCAATATCCGCTACCTTTCTCATTTTTTACGATCTTTACCACGCGGCTCGTTCCGAGTCTGTCCGCACCAAGATCAAGGAATTTCTGCGCGTCGTCAAGACTGGCGATGCCGCCTGCCGCCTTTACCTTTACAGAGGGATCACAAGCGTCGCGCATCAGCTTGACGTCGTCAAATGTCGCGCCCCCCGTTGAGAACCCCGTTGAAGTCTTGATAAAGTCTGCACCCGAAAGAGTTACCACGCGGCACATTTCCATCTTTTCGGTGTCGGTCAGAAGACAAGCTTCGATAATAACTTTAAGAATTTTGTCGCCGCAAGCTTTTTTTACCTGAGCTATCTCATCAATAAGATAGCTGAAATTTCTCGCCTTCAGCTCGCCGACGTTGATGACCATATCGATCTCGTCAGCGCCGTTAGCAATAGCGTTTTGCGTCTCAAAAACCTTGACCTCGGTGGTCTGATAGCCGTTGGGAAAACCGATAACGGTGCAAATTTTAAGCCGCTTGCCTGCGTATTCGCGCGCTCTTGCAACGAATGCGGGCGGAATACAGACCGAAGCCGTGCCGTATTTCATTCCGTCGTTGCATATCTCGCGAATGTCTGCCCAGGTTGCCGTGGTGGAAAGCAGAGTGTGATCGCATGCGGAAAGTATGTTTTGAATCTTGTCGTTGATCTCCATATGTTCCTCCGTTGAATAGATGTCATATCCTTATATTAGTATACCATTAGTATACCATAAATTCCTGTGAAAATCAACATCAATTTAAAAACGCAAAGCGAGACCAATAGCGCCGCTCTGCGTTTTTTTAGAAAAACGAAGATATCAATATTTCAAGTCCGATAGCCACGAGGATAACCCCACCGAAAATCGAGGCCTTGCCCGCGAATTTTGAGCCGAACATCTTGCCGAGAATAAGCCCTATCAAACATATCCCGAGAGTCATGGCGGCAATTATTGCTACGCTCAATAATGCCTCGAAAAGCGAGTTTTCGGCGATGGCAAATCCAACCGAAAGCGCATCTATTGACGTTGCAATACCTTGAACCATAAGCAGTCCAAACGTCAGCTTTTCACTGCATTCGCAATCATCGCAGTCGCACTTGACTCCATCGTATATCATTTTTCCCCCGATATATCCGAGTAACGCGAATGCTATCCAGGGAATGAATTTTGAAAGCGCGTTAAAATATTGAAGCACGGTATGTACGCATACCCACCCAATCATGGGCATCACACCCTGAAATATTGCAAAAGTGCCCGCTATAAGAAGCATTCTGGGCAATTTCATTTTCGGTTCATGCAAGCCGTTGGCAAGAGATACCGAAAATGCGTCCATAGCAAGTCCTGCCCCAAGACCCAACGCGGTCATTACAAGAGTAAACATCTTAGTTTGCTTCTCCAATACAATGAATTTTGATAAATAAAAGCACTGGATAGTATAACATATTTTAGACCGTCTGTCAATAGCTGCGTCAATTTAAAAACAGACGGTGGAAAATGAATATGCCCATATAAAAGGGCCTTTTAGCAATCTTGCGCCAAATTGAAGATGAAAATATAAAATTTATATTCCAAAACGACTTGATTTATGTGCAAAAATGCATTATAATGACATCATAAGAACTGTTTTGAGGGGTAACTTATGGATATTGTTTTGCTAACGGCACTCGGTGTCGGCGGAGCGACGGTAATAGGCGCCTTGATCGGCTTTTTGTTTAAAAACGCTTCGCATAAATTTTCAGATATGATACAGTCCTTTGCCGCGGGAATAATGCTCTCCGCCGCGGTTTTCGGATTGATTGTTCCTTCGCTTGAATACGGCGGCAAATTCGGTCTGCTTGTCACGATCGCGGGTATTTTCGTCGGTGCGCTGTTTTTGAACGTCATCGACAGAGTTGTTCCTCACTTGCATAGGATCGTCGGATCGGATATCGAGTCACACGATCACAATGCAAATTTGAGCAGAGTTTTGCTCTTTGTCGTTGCTATTGCGATTCACAATCTGCCCGAGGGCATCGCGGCGGGAGTAGGATTCGGGGCAGGGGACACATCGAGAGCGCTTATAATCGCAGGTGGTATAGCGCTACAAAATATTCCGGAGGGAATGATTATCATAGCCCCTATGCTTGCCTCGGGCGTTAAACCGGGAAAAACCTTTGTCATCGCTATGCTGACAGGACTTGTCGAGGTTATCGGCACTCTCATCGGATATTTCGCCGTTTCGATAGCTTCGGTGATATTGCCGTTTGCCCTTGCGTTCGCGGGAGGAACTATGATCTACGTTGTCAGCGACGAGATGATCCCCGAAACTCACGCCCACGGAAATGAGCGCGGAGCGACCTATGCTTTGCTCATAGGATTTTGCACGATGCTTGCAATAGACGTTTTGTTGGGCTAAGTTGCCAAAATCGCAATTCGCGACACGACTCAATATTAATCGTCAAAACTCGACAATTGATTTCGAAATCCAACAAAATCCAAAACAACAAATAGAAAAGTAAACAAACAATTGATAAAGCTGCAAATTATGAAAACGTATCAAATAAACAAATTCACAAATTGGAACGATACTCCTATCTTAAATATCGATGTTCCGTATCTCGAAACACCAAGTGATATCACCGCTTCAGCGCAAATCTCATGGAATGAAAATTCACTGCTCATACACCTCTCTACGCGCGAAACACAAATACGCGCCGAGGAAAGAGGAGAGCTTGCCGCACCATGCAAGGATAGCTGCCTTGAGTTTTTTATCTGCCCGATGCAAGACGATAACAGATATCTGAATATTGAGTTCAACTCGCTTGGCACGATTTTTCTCGGCATCGGTTCTTCCGTTGACTCTTTGACCCGTTTAATCATTCCTGAGGGACACGAATCAACACTTGAACCCAGGATAAACAAACATGATGATGGCTGGGAAATATTTTATAGGCTTCCGTTTGATTTTATCCGCAGATTTTTCCCCGATTTCGAAGCAAAGGAAGGCAAAATCGTTCGTGCAAATTGCTATAAATGCGCCGACCTGTCTGATCCGCCGCACTATCTTTCTTGGAGCGAGGTCGATAGAGAACGTTTCACCTTCCACCAACCCGAAAAATTCGGTACAATGACGTTCAAGGGCTGAATATAACCCCGAAACCAAACAAAAAAGACCTTCTCACCAAGTGAAAAGGTCTTTTTTATCATTCTTTCGGCTCGTCCTCAGAATATTTTTTTATGCCCTCCATTCTGCCAAGCTCACGGAATCCGTCAAGCTCTCCGCGACAGATAGCACCGAAAATTCGGTAGCGAAGTCCCTTATTCCCGCGCTCGAGTGAGCGCAAAAGTTGTTTCATCTCCTCGCGCTCGGTATTTTTATCCGCAGGGCAGGGCGAACTGATAATGGGAAGCTGATTTTTTTTGGCAAACTCAGCAACATCCTTTTCGGGCATGTATATCATAGGTCGTATTAGTCTTATTCCGATCCTCGAAAGCTCGGTGACGGGGCTGAAGCATCCAAGCCGCCCCTCAAAAAACAGATTGAGCATAAAGGTCTCGACTACGTCGTCAAAATGATGCCCAAGTGCAACCGAGGTGCAGCCGAGCTCCTTTGCCGCATTGTGAAGCGCCCCTCGGCGCATTTTAGCGCAAAGAGAGCAGGGATTTGTCTCTTTTCTGACGTCAAAAATTATCTTGTATATCTGTGTAGGAACGATGTGATAGGGTACATCGAGCTCCTCACAAAGCCTTTGTATCGGACCGAAATCCATCCCCTCATCGAATCCCATATCCACGGTTATAGCTATAAGCTCGAACTTTTTGGGATAAAAACGGCGAAGATAAGCCATAGCGCACAAAAGGGTAAGGGAATCCTTGCCCGCCGAGACACCAACGGCAATTTTATCGCCCTCTTGTATCATATTGTAATCATCTATTCCTCGGCGAGTGTAGCTGAGGATCCGTTTCATATTTTCCATAAATTAAATCTCCGTGAATGCCCATCATTTGAAGCAAGAAAACGAGCAGTTTTCATAGATTTTGGCAGCATCAGCCGACAGCTTGCTTTGAATAGCGTCTTCTTTGCTATCGTGCAAAAAAAGCGTGCGTGTCATTACCGATCCCGATGCCGCGCCTTTTGAGGAACGTATCAGCACCATAGACGGCTCGCTTTGCGGAGTTGCGCAAACGAAGGTGATAAACTTGGGTTCAAGACGATTTTCGCGCAGGGCACAGATCAGATCGACAAGTCGATCGGGGCGCCAGACTACGTAAAATTTACCACCGTGCTTGAGTAGCCTGTAAGCGCAAGCACAAAAATCACCGATGTTTCCACAAACCTCGTGGCGTGCGATGAATTTTTCATCGTGCTCGTTGCGCTTTCCGCTGTCCAGCTTCATATAAGGAGGATTAGCAGTAACAAAATCGACCTCGGTGCCGATATCCGAAGCCTTAAGCTCACGAACGTCAGCAAGCACGGGTCGAATGATCTCGCCTTTGCCGTTTATCTCGGCATTTCTCGCAATAAGATCAACGAATTTTTTCTGTATTTCAATAGCATATATTCTTGCAGCCTTTTCTCTTGAAGCGCAGAGCAGGGGAATGATACCCGTGCCGCTTCCAAGATCGACCCCGATCTGATTTTTTCCTCCCGAAACGAATGCGGATAAAAGATAAGCGTCGCTGCCGAACGTCAGCCCGTCCGAGCTTTGTATTAAAGTCAGATCTTCATTTATTTTTGTGATTTTTTCCAAAGCTGCCTCCGATTAAAGAATTTTGACGAGCAAAGAAGTTTAACAAAAACAAACGCCGAGCCACTCACGCGGCTCGGCGATAGCTATAAGCTATATTAGTCCTGAGCGGGAGCGCCAACGGGACATACCTCTGCGCAGTTACCGCAGTCGATACATGTGTCAGCGTCGATAACGTACTTACCGTCACCCTCGGAAATAGCTTCAACGGGGCACTCTGCTGCACAAGCGCCGCAAGAGATGCAATCGTCGGAAATCTTGTATGCCATAGAAATGTACCTCCATATATTTTTGATGCTACCATTGTATCACAATCCGGTCTAATTTTCAAGTATCGTTGTGTACAAAATTTTCAAGATAATTTATGCGGATTGCACAAAATCGCACAGTTAGCATAGGCTAATTTGCCGAATCAATCCTCGGTTTTCTTGGAAGTAGGCTTTGAGATCAGAGTGACGTCATCTCTTTTGCATACTATGGGAGACGAATCGGGCTTGTCCTTGAGTCTTACCTTGAGAGTAGCCGTAAGAGGACTGACCTCGGTCACTGTACCGATTCCGTCCTTGGTCTTGACGGTAGAGTCAACGGGAGGAGTTTTTGCAGTTTCCTCAACGTAGGTGCCGTACTCGTACTGTAAGCAACACATAAGTCTGCCGCAGCATCCCGATATTTTTCCGGAATTGAGTGAGAGGTTTTGCTCCTTTGCCATTTTAATAGAAACCTGAACAAAGTCGGAGAGGAATGTTGAGCAGCAAAGAGGCCTGCCGCAAACTCCGAGCCCGCCCATGATCTTTGCCTCGTCGCGTATACCTATCTGACGGAGCTCAATGCGGGTTTTAAATACACTTGCAAGATCCTTGACAAGCTCTCTGAAATCGACTCTGTTTGCGGATGTGAAATAGAAGAGAAGCTTGGAGTTGTCAAAGGAATATTGAGCTTCAAGAAGCTTCATACTGAGACCGTGCTTCTGGATCTTTTCTGCGCAGATTTTAAATGCCTCGTCTTCCTTCTTTTTGTTTTCCTTATTTCGCTGAATGTCCTCGTCTGTCGCGATGCGAACGACGGGACGAAGCGGAGGAACGAGCGCGGATTCCTTGACCTCGCGGTCGCCGAAAGCGACTTCTCCGAATTCGAGACCGCGTGCGGTCTCAACTATAACGTAAGATGAGCTCTTGGGTTCAAGATCACCTTTGGCAAAGAAATAAACCTTTCCTCCGGGCTTGAAGCGTACGCCTGTCACGTGAACCTTTGGAGTATCGTCGTCTTCTATGGAAACAATGACCTCGGGAATCATGCTTTCGTCCGCCTCAACGACTACGACGTCAGGAGTGTTTTCAGACTCCACTCTCTGAAGCTCCTCGTTTTCGAGCTCATTCTTTTTTTCTTGAGCTCGCTCACGATTTTGAGGATTTCCGTTGTTGCCGTGACGCTTTTTTCTTTTGATGTAATAAGGTTTTTTCTTGTTTTTGTTATTAGATTGAGCATTTCCCGAACCGTTGGGATTGCCCTGATTGTTTGGTCTTGCATCTGAATTCATATCTTTACCAACCTTTTTGAATTGGGATTTTTCGTGATTTAAATAAGTCCTGCGCTCTGCATCATATTCATCAGAGTCAGACGTACGTTTGCGTTTGCTTCGAGATCATCCACTGCCACAAGTGACGCATCGTAAAGAGACAGGAGTGTTTGAGCAGTGAAGTTGGTCGAGAGCTCAATAGCATCGTCCCGTCTTTCAAAAAAACAGAGAGGAGCAGTCTCGCATTTTTTTAAAAGCAACAGATCTCGCAGCGCGCTTTGCAAAAATGATATCTGTTTGCACACCTCTGTTCTTTTTGTTCCGAATGATGAGATGGCCTCAAGAGCCGCAACCTTGTTCAATCTGCCAAGCATAGTGACCAGACTTTTTGCAACGCTTCGGTATTCAAGCAAACGCGCGCGTTTTTTTGCATCGAGCAGCTCAAGACCATTGCCGATAGAGCCCTGACTTGCACAGATGATCTCCTCCCACTCGCGGGGCGAGGTGGTTTTTAATTCTGCGGCGCGACTGTCGTTTTTCAACAAGTATTTCTCGATTTCTTCAGAAGACGCTCTTTGTGTTCGAAGTGTCGGAGCGCGCGAGCGCACAGTCTCCAAAAGATTTGCGGAATTTTCGCATATCAGAAAGAATATAATGTATGAAGGCGGCTCCTCAAGAGAGAGCAAAAACGCGTTCTGCGCCTGCGGTGTCATAAGGTCTGCGTACTCGATAATATAAGCCTTGACCGAAAGATCGTTTGGCGCGGTGTATATGTCTTCCTTGAGGCGTCGAATGGTATCCACGCCAATAGTGGAGCGATCGTCCTCAAGTCCGACCGTTATCACGTCGGGAGACTTTCCCGATAGGATCTTTTCGCAGTTTTTGCACCTGCCGCAAGGCACGGAAGCGCGAGATTTGTCGTCATAACGAGCCTCACATTCTATGGCCGCGATAGCCTCTTTGGCGATCATGTGCCGTCCGCTGCCCTTGGCACCTTCCAAAACGTATGCGTGAGAGAGTCTGTTCTCCGATATATCCTTTGACAAGCGACGGATAAGCGCGTCGTTACCGACAATGTTGGGAAAGTAGATAATTCCGTCGGTCATCGCGTGATCCTCCAATCTTAAAATCAAACAATATATCACTTTATTGTATCACAAAAATCAAGTGTTGTCAACACTATTTTTGCCTCAGACACGAGGTTAAAGACCGAAAACGATGATATATTTAAAATATATTGGCAATTTTACCACATATATTAGTGTATATTTATAGGAATTGTGCATTGACACGAAAAAAAAGGAGTGGTATAATATTAGTAGGAGTATCGCGTCCTAAAGACAAGCGTAAAGCCTTACCGTTCACGGAGGTGTCAGACATGACGGAAAAAAGCCTAAATGCTCAAATGAAATTGTTTCATTCGGGCGACTCAAAAAAAGCTTACGAAATTTTTGGAGTGAGCAAAAAAGAGGGGAATTTTGTATTCCGCGTATACGCACCGCATGCCGATAGCGCATTCGTAACGGGTAGCTTTAACGACTGGTCGGATGCGCACCCTATGAACAGATCGGCCGAAGAGGGAGTCTGGGAAGCGAAAATTCCCAATTCCGAGGTAAAGATCGGAGATCTGTACAAATTCAAATTCTGCACACACGATAAAGTTATCTATAAATCGGACCCGTACGGCTACCGTATGGACAACCCTCCGCACGCGGCATCGATCGTCGCTGATATCGGCGGATATCGGTGGAGAGACCGCGGCTGGCTTGAACAACGCATGGAGGACACGGATTTTTATTCACGACCGATGAATATATACGAGCTGCATCTCGGCTCGTGGAAGCGAAGAGATGACGGAAGTTATCTTACCTATAAGGAGATCGCCGAGGAGCTCGTGCCGTACGTCAAACAGATGGGATACACCCACGTTGAATTGTTGCCGATCGCAGAGCATCCCTTCGACGGCTCTTGGGGCTATCAGGTTGGCGGGTTTTACGCCCCCACGTCAAAATACGGCGAGCCGAAGGATCTTATGAGATTCGTTGATATCATGCACGGCGCGGGTATAGGAGTTATCTTCGATTGGGTGCCTGCCCATTTCGTTAAAGATGAATTCGGACTTTCTCAATTTGACGGAGAGCCGCTATATGAGTATACAGATCCTCAGCGAGCTGAAATTTGGGGATGGGGAACCTTAAGGTTTGACCTTGGCAAAGCAGAGGTTAGGTCGTTCCTTATATCAAACGCTCTTTATTGGATCGAAAAATATCACGCCGACGGTCTGCGAGTCGATGCGGTCTCGTCGATGATATACCTAGATTACGATCGCGCCCCGGGCGATTGGACGCCGAACCAATACGGCGACAACCGGTGCCTTGAGGGAATAGGTTTTCTGCAAAAGCTCAACCGTACCGTAAAGGAGCTTCACCCCGACGTTCTGATGATCGCCGAGGAGTCGAGCGCCTGGCGGGGAGTTACCTCAACTGAGGGACAGGGTCTTGGCTTTGATCTTAAATGGAATATGGGCTGGATGAACGATACCCTTGGGTATGCCCGCACAGACTTTAAATACAGATCGGAAAATCACTCCAAGCTCACCTTCCCGATGATATATGCCTTCAACGAACGCTTCGTGTTGCCGATATCGCACGACGAGGTGGTTCACGGAAAAAAATCGTTCCTTGATAAGATGCAAGGCGATTATTGGTGCAAATTTGCGGGGGCGAGAGCCTTTGAGGTCTATAGAATGACCTGTCCGGGCAAAAAGCTCACGTTTATGGGCTCGGAGATAGGTCAGTTTCGCGAGTGGGCACACGACTCTCAGGTCGAGTGGTTCTTGCTTGACTACGAAACTCATGCCAAGCATCAGTTCTTCTGCGCCGAACTCAACGACCTCTATTTGCGTTCGCCGCAGCTTTGGGAGATCGACGACAGCTGGAAGGGTTATCAGTGGATAGACCCCGACAACTCAAAGGATAGCATCATATCCTACCGAAGAATTGCTTCTAACGGAAGCGAGCTTGTCGTAATAATAAACTTTACCCCAACGACCTATGAAAACTTCTTCCTTCGCGTGTCGGAAGCAGGAGTTTACGAGGAAATATTCAATTCCGACGACGAAAGATACGGCGGAAGCGGTGTGACGAACACGGGAGTGCAGTTTGAAAGCACCCGAGACAAAGTGTTTGGAAAATATTCAGAGGGAATACATCTCCGCGTGCCCCCTCTCGGAGCAGTCATATTAAAAATGACCTCAAAAAAGCCGGTCGGTCAAAAAAGCCCGATAAAACGGAAGAAATCAAGAAAAGAGCAAAAATAATACGTAAATACAGCAATATCCCTTTGTCCGAGCGTTCGGAAAAAACCGCGTACCATTAATTTTTTATCATAGAGGAGATTTCTTATGTTTAAGAAAAAAGAATGTGTAGCAATGTTGCTTGCAGGAGGCCAGGGCTCGCGCTTGTATGCCCTGACGACGAAAACCGCAAAACCGGCAGTACATTTCGGAGGAAAGTACAGAATTATCGACTTCACCCTGTCGAACTGTATCAACTCGGGCATCGACACCGTGGGAGTACTGACCCAGTATCAACCCCTCGTTTTAAATGAGTACATAGGCAACGGACAGCCGTGGGACCTCGACCGTATCTGGGGAGGCGTAAAGATTTTGCCCCCGTACCAGGGTCAGAAATCGGCTGACTGGTATAAGGGCACCGCAAACGCGATCTATCAGAACCTCGCGTTTATCAACAGATACGATACCGAATACGTTCTTATCCTCTCGGGCGACCATATTTACAAGATGGACTACGCCAAGATGCTCGAGTATCATAAGGCAAAGGGCGCAGACTGCACTATCGCGGTTATCGACGTTCCGATCGAGGAGGCAAGCCGCTTCGGTATCATGAGCACCAATGAGGACGGCTCGATATATAAGTTTACCGAAAAGCCCAAGAACCCCGACAGCACCAACGCGTCGATGGGTATATATATCTTCACAAGAGAAAAGCTTCAGAAGTATCTTGAGGAGGACGAGGCAGATCCCAACTCCTCTAACGACTTCGGTAAGAACATAATTCCCAATATGCTCGCGGCAGGCGAAAAGATGTTCGCATATCCCTTCAAGGGATATTGGAAGGACGTTGGAACTATCAACTCTCTCTGGGAAGCAAATATGGATCTTCTCGGCACCGATCCCGTGCTCGATCTTAACGATCCTAACTTCAAGATCTACTCGAGAAATCAGTCTAACGGACCGCAGTTCATCGGCGAGAACGCGAAGATCGTCAATAGCTACGTTACCGACGGCTGTGAGATCTACGGAACTGTAAAGAACTGTGTTCTCGGTTCGGGCGTAAAGGTAATGCCCGGCGCATACGTAAAGGACTGCGTGCTCATGGGAGACACGGTCATTGGCTCTGGAGCTACGGTCAACTACTCGATCATTGATACGGGAGTTGACGTCGGAGCGGGAGCGATCGTCGGAGTTTCCAAGGATAAGGCAAAGGGAATCACCGTGCTTGGCGAGGATATCGAAGTACCCAACGGCACCGTTATTGAAGACGGCGCAATAATTTCAGAGCTTTGATAGGAGGCCGCACGAAAGCTGCGACCACCTGAAAGATAATTGATCTTTTCACGCTCGAATTTTGCAGGTCAAAATTCACCAATATTATTTGCGCCGCCATTTCGGCGGCAGAATGGAGTAAAAATAATGACAGCAGTAGGTCTTATATTTTCAAATATACACGATAACAGCATTCCAGAGCTCACAAGAATGAGAACCATCGGAAGCGTGCCCTTCGGCGGCAGATACCGCCTTATCGATTTTGCACTTTCTAGCATGGTAAATTCGGGAATTTCCAAAATAGGACTCGTAACCCATAACAATTATCAGTCGCTTCTCGATCATCTGGGAAACGGAAAGGACTGGGATCTGGCTCGTCGCTCGGGCGGAATCAAGCTTTTGCCCCCCTTCGTTACTGCGTTTGACAATGCAGGCGCGAACAAGTTCTATACCTCTCGCCTCGAGGCACTCATGGGTACCGTGAACTTCCTCAACCGCTGTAACGAGGATTACATAGTTATGTCTGACTGTGACGTCATCTGCAATATCGACCTCAACGACGTTATAGAAAGACACGCTACAAGCGGAGCGGATATCACGTTCGTTACCAAGAGCACCGACCTCACGGGAGTCAGCGAGAACGAGATATTGACCCTTATCAAGTCCGACGAGAACGATAACGTTACCGACGTATTCGAGGACCACGTGTCCGAGGATACCCAAATGTATATCAACATAATGGTTATGAAGAGACAGTATCTTCTTAACGTGGTTGAAACGGCTATCTCCCGCGGACATAACAGCTTCTTGCGCGACATAATTATGAAGAATATCGGCAAGGCAGCGTATAAGGTATATAAGTACGACGGCTGGTACGCGCACATCGGCTCGCTTGAGGGCTATTTCGAGTGCTCGATGAAGCTTCTCGAGGCAGACGCGAGAGAAAGACTCTTCGGCGTCAAGAATCGCCCCGTGCTTACCAAGGTCCGTAACTCTGCGCCCACCAGATATTGCGACGGTGCAAAGGTAACCAATTCGGTCGTTGCAGAGGGCTGTGTGATCGAGGGTACGGTCGAAAATTCTATTATTTTCCGCGGTGTACACGTTGGAAAGGGTGCAGTGGTCAAGAATTCGATTCTGTTCCAGGATAGCTACGTATGCTCTGGTGCAGAGCTTAACTGCGTTATTGCGGACAAGAACGTTATGATAAAGGACGGAAGAGTCCTCTCGGGACACAAGACAATGCCGTTCTATATCGGCAAGAATATGTCAGTATGATGTAGGCTATCTCAAAATTCAACAAAGATAGGTTAGGAAATATGAAAAAAATATTATTTGTAGGCGCGGAGGTCATGCCCTTCGCGGCAACAGGAGGACTTGGCGACGTAATGGGTTCTTTGCCCGCGGCGATCAAGGCAAAGGAAAAAAACAACGCGGACGTCAGAGTAGTTATGCCTCTGTATTCGACAATCAAGGACGAGTGGAGAGCGCAGATGCAGGATGAAGCAGTTTTTTACGTACCGCTGGCGTGGAGAAATCAATACTGCGGAGTAAAGAGTCTGGTTAAGGACGGAGTAAAGTACTATTTCATTGATAACGAGTATTACTTTAAGCGTAGCGGGATGCTTTACGGCTATTTCGACGACGGAGAAAGATATGCATATTTCTGTAAGGCAGTTATGGAAATGCTCGTCCACCTAGAGTTTTATCCCGACGTTATCCAGGCGAACGATTGGCAGGCGGCTATGACGGTGGTATATCTCAACACCAAATACCGTTATATAGAGGGACTTGCGGATACGAAGACAGTGTATACCATACACAATATCGAATATCAGGGCAAGTTCGACTTCGCGATACTCGGAGATGTGTTCGATCTCGGTCCCGAATACTATTCACTCATGAGATATGATGACTGTATCAACCTCATGAAAGCTGCCATCGAATGCGCCGATAAGGTGTCCACGGTAAGCGAAAGATATGCTGAGGAGATCAAGACACACGAATATTCGCACGGTCTTTCTCACATACTTTATAGAAACGCCCATAAGCTCACAGGAATTCTCAACGGTATAGATTATAACTACTATAATCCCGCAAAGGACAACGTGCTCGTGAAGAATTACGACCGCCGCGGAGTCATCAAGGGCAAGGCAGAGAACAAGATGGTGCTTCAGCGCGAATACGGACTTCCCGAAAGAGCGGACGTGCCTATGCTTGCTATAATTTCAAGACTTGCAACGCATAAGGGACTTGACCTCGTAAGAGATATCGCGGATAACGTCGTGAAAAATAACGACGTTCAGTTCGTCATTCTCGGTAAGGGAGAGCCGCAGTATGAGGTGTTTTTCTCCGAGCTCGAAAGCAGATATCCCGACAAGGTCAGAGCACTGTTGACCTATGACAGAGACCTGTCCAAGAAGATATACGCCGCTTGCGATATCTTCGTAATGCCCTCCAAGAGTGAGCCCTGCGGACTCTCGCAGATGATCGCATCGCGCTACGGCGCAGTCCCGGTAGTCAGAGAAACGGGCGGACTTGCCGACTCGATAAAGGGCTATTGGATAGACGGCGACGAGATCAAGGGCAACGGATTTACTTTTGCAAATTACTCGTCGTGGGAGCTTGAGGACAGAATAAACGCCGCCCTTGCGCTCTACGCAGACAAAGCACAGTATAAGAAGTTTGTAAGCAAGATAATGGGAACAGACTTCTCATGGAGCGTGTCTGCGGGCAAGTATATGGAGATGTTCGACTCTCTTTGATCAATACCGATAAAAATGCCAAGAAAGTCCCCGAGGGCGCAAACTCTCGGGGACGGCGAAATTTATTGAGATAATAAAGCGAGTCGCGACCGCGTGTGGCGTATCTCTGCTTATAAAGCACTTTGTGAGCAGAGATCTGCTTCACGACAACAAGTGAGCAATAAAGAACGAATAAATTTTATCCGAAAGGTATAAACGCAATGAATCACGAAAATTTGACCTCAGAAAAAATCAAAGAAAACATTGAAATCAAGCTTTCGCGCTATTTTGGCTGTACTCCCGCCGAAGCATCCGATGAGCAGATGTACAAGGCGGTCTCTATGACCGTTCGCGACATTCTCACCGAAAAGCGCGGCGACTTCAAAAAGGAAGTTAATAAACAGGGCGCAAAGCGTATTTATTATATGTGTATGGAATTCCTGCTCGGCAGATCGCTCAAGACCAACGTCTGCAACCTCGGGCTAGACAAGTCCTACGGAGAGGCGCTTGAGGCGCTTGGTTTCAAGCTCAACGATCTTTACGAGTGCGAGCCCGACGCGGGACTTGGCAACGGAGGTCTTGGAAGACTTGCCGCTTGCTTTATGGACTCTCTGTCCTCTCTCGACTATCCCGCAACAGGCTTCTCGCTCTGCTACGAGTACGGTCTTTTCAAGCAGAAGATCGTCGACGGCATGCAGGTAGAGCTTCCTGACGTATGGCTTCCCGGCGGAGAGGTCTGGCTCGTTCCGAGAACAGATCGCGCATTCATAGTCCGCTTTGGAGGACACGTCCGCGAAAAGTGGGAAAATAACCACATGACCGTTATTTATGAAAACAGCGAGGAGATCGAGGCAGTTCCTTACGATATGATGATCTCGGGTGCTGACAGTAAGGGAGTTAGCCGTCTGCGTCTGTGGAAGGCAAGAAATATCCAGAACTTCAATATGGGTCTGTTCACACAGGGACAGTATCACAAGGCAGTCGAGGATAGCACGAATGCCGAAACTCTCACCAAGGTGCTCTATCCCTCGGATAATCACACCGAAGGAAAGCTCCTCCGTCTCTCTCAGCAGTACTTCCTCGTTTCCGCATCGGTGCAGAGCATCATCCGCGATCACATGGCAGTCTACGGAACGCTTGCCAATCTCGAAGAAAAGGTAGCAATCCATATCAACGATACCCACCCCGCACTTTGTATTCCCGAGCTTATGAGAATACTCGTGGACGATTATTTCTATTCTTGGGAGGACGCGTGGGATAAGGTGGTAAAGATCTGCTCTTACACCAACCACACGGTTATGCCCGAGGCGCTTGAGACCTGGAACGAGGACCTCTTCAAGCTCAAGCTTCCGAGAATATACGACATCATCAAGGAGATCAACGAAAGATTCTGCCGCGACGCTTGGAATGCGTTCCCGGGTAACTGGCAGAGAATAAGCAAGATGAGCGTAATTGGATACGGCTCTGTAAGAATGGCAAACCTTTCGGTTATTGGTTCTCATTCCGTAAACGGCGTTTCCAAGCTCCATTCTGATATTCTTACCAAGACCATCTTCAATGATTTCTATAAGATGTACCCCTATAAGTTTGATAACGTTACGAACGGTATCGCGCATCGCCGTTGGCTCTGCTACTCCAATCCCGAATTGGCGGCTCTGCTCGATGAGTGCATAGGCACTGGATACAGACATAATCCTATAGAGCTTTCCGAGTTTGCTAAGTTTGCCGATGATAAGGCAGTGCTTGAAAAGGTGCGCGCTATCAAGCATAACAATAAGATCGCGTTTGCAAACCATCTCTATGCAAAGACGGGCAAAAAGATCGATACCCATTCGGTATTTGACGTGCAGATCAAGAGACTCCACGAGTATAAGAGACAGCTCCTCAATGCTCTCAACATTATCGGTATTTACCTTGAGCTCAAGGATAATCCCGACCTCGATATTCGCCCCCAGACCTTTATCTTCGGAGCAAAGGCGGCGCCCGGATACCAGATGGCAAAGAGAATCATTCAGCTTCTCTGTATGATCTCCAAGGACATCGATAACAACCCCAAGATCAAGGAAAAGCTCAACGTCGTGTTCCTTGAGAACTACGACGTAAGCACCGCCGAGATTCTCATCCCCTCGGCAGATATCAGCGAGCAGATCTCGCTTGCAGGTAAGGAAGCAAGCGGTACGGGCTGCATGAAGCTTATGATCAACGGCGCTATCACCATCGGTACTCTCGACGGCGCAAACGTCGAAATGCTTGACGCGGTCGGTAAGGATAATATGTATATCTTCGGTCTTAAGAGCGACGAGGTCGAAAAGCTTTGGCTTAACGGCTACCGTGCTGCAGAGTTCTACTCGAACAATGCAAGACTTCGCAGAATCATCAACTTCCTCTCGATCGGCTTTGCGGGCGAGTCCTTTGCCGATATCGCGACCTATCTGTTGACAGGCCACGGCGTAGCAGATCCCTATATGTGTCTTGCGGATTTCGAGTCCTACCGTATGACTCACGACGAGATGCTCAAGGCATACGACGACAGAGAGAAGTGGACGAAGATGTCGTTGCTTAACACAAGTGCGGCGGGCTTCTTCGCGGCAGACCGTTCTATCAAGGAATATGCCGAAAAGTTCTGGGATCTCAAGCCCGTGAACTGATAGATGAAAAGACCATAAATTTTTAATAAATGTCGGTTTGCTTTTTGATCCTTTCCCGAGGTGGCGCTGCGCGTTACCTCGGGAAAGGTAAAAATAAAGCAGATCGAAGAAAGAAAAAAAGATGCTCCCAAAATTTTATCAACAAGCAGAGAGCACGGGCACCGTGCAGATACGTAAATTTATAAATGCCGAGGACGTTTCGGGTCTCGGCGCTTTTCCGTGCGGAGATATTATAGATATAGAGGTGACTGTTTCCCATCGCTTTGGCGCGTCGGGAGTAGTTTTGCGCATCTGTAGGGACGGCGAATGTGACGTTGATATCCCCTTGGATTTTTGCCGATCGGACAACAGAGAGGACGTATATTGCTGTACTCTTGATACAAAGGCGCTCTGCCGAGGAGAAGACCAAGGACTATTTTACTACGAATTTCTCTTTCTTCGCGGCTTAAATACGCTTTTTACCGATACATATAACAATTTTGATTTCGAGCTTAACGAAAAGGCGGGCTCGCGCTTCCGTATGCTTGTCTACGAAAAGGATTTCAAGACCCCCGACAGCTTCGGCAAGGGAGTGATGTATCAGATATTCACGGACAGATTTTTCCGTGGAGAGAGCGACAAGGCAAAAAGCATAAAGATCCGCGAGGATGCAGTGCTTAATGAGGACTGGGAAAAGGGCATTCCGCAATATCAGGAGTATGCAGGTCAGCCGCTGAAGAATAATATGTTCTTTGGTGGAAATTTGTGGGGAGTTGCCGAAAAGCTCGACTATCTTTGCTCACTCGGGGTAACCTACATATACCTCTGCCCGATATTCGAGGCATATTCCAATCATAAATACGACACCGCAAATTACGAGCGTATAGACGAGATGTTCGGCGGAGACGAAGCGTTTGATAACCTTGTTGCAAAAGCGAAAGAAAAGGGCATCGGTATCATTCTCGACGGAGTTTTCAACCACACGGGCGACGATAGCGTGTATTTCAACCGTTATAAAAAATACGGCGATGGCGGAGCGTATAACGACCCCAACTCGCCAAAGCGTAATTGGTATAATTTCAGAAATTATCCCAATGAATACGAATCTTGGTGGGGAATAGAGATATTGCCCAAGCTTAACCATGAAAATGAGGATTGCCGCCACTATTTTACGGGTGAGGGCGGTATAATTCAAAAATATATAGACCGTGGCATCGTTGGTTGGCGACTTGACGTCGCGGACGAGCTCTCCGACGAATTTCTCGACGAATTGCGAGTCAGCGCAAAGAGAGCAAGCAACTCTGATGCAGTGATCATCGGTGAGGTCTGGGAAAACGCCGCCGATAAGGTCGCATACGGCAAGAGAAGACGCTATTTCAGAGGAAGTCAGCTCGACAGCGTTATGAATTATCCCGTGAAGAATGCGATAATCTCATTTTGCCAGTGGGGAGATGAGGAAACGCTTTACAATACACTCACCGAGATATATTCCTCGTATCCGCCCTGCGTTTCGCATAAATTGATGAATATTATCGGTACGCACGATACCGACCGTATCCTCACCGTACTCGGCAGAGATGCCGAGGACGAATTTCTCGATAATAAAGCCAAATCGACCAAGAAGCTCTCCCGCGATCAGTTAAGTCATGGAATCGAAATGCTTAAGATCGCCGCCGCGCTTCAGTTCACCGTGTACGGTATCCCGTCGGTCTATTATGGCGACGAGATCGGTATGGAGGGATACGGCGATCCCTTCTGCCGTATGCCTTTCCCGTGGCATAAGATGGATGAGTCACACCGCAAAGAACTGCTTGACTATTACCGCAAGCTCGGAGAAATAAGAAAGCAAGAAAGCGCGCTTGACGGCGGAAGATTTTACGTTGTCAGTCACGAAAACGGCGCGATCGTATACGTCCGTGAAAAAGAGGATAGTCGCGTAATAACCGTCGCTAACAGAGGTGCTGATTTTAGGTTTGAGATCCCCGAGGGTTCAACCTATATCGACCTTATAAGCGGCGAGAGATATAACGATGAAATGACAGTAAGAGCTGACAGTGCAATGATTTTAAAGGAAGTGCCGAGATGAAATATTCAAATTCTCTGAAATATATGAATAGCTTTTCTCCCGCAAAAACCCCCACCGATATTTCCCAAAAAAGAATAGCAGATCTCTGCAAGCGCCTCGGCAGAATAAACGTCGGCACAAGATATATTTGTGTTCCCGACGGGGGTGCAGGCCACGCTTGTGCAGTTTTGCTTGAGAATATCATTAAAAGCTCGGAGCATAGCGTTGGGCGCATTATGAGCTGCTTCGATTTTGATTCGAGAAGCTCAATTCTTCTGAACGGTGAAATTGCAGGTATCGAGACCTACAATAAATCGGTCACCGCACTCAAAAGCGTGGCCAAAAACGATCCCGACGATATGTATACGAGAGAAGAAATGGTTTTGGCTCTCGGACTTCTGATGTGTAAGCTCGAGGCATGTGAGTACGTTATTTTAGAGGGACTTTCAAAGGACGGTATGGCGCTCGACGCAATATGTGCACCGTACGATCTCATCGTTGTCCCAACCGTCTACGAGGGTGGCGGAGCAGCCGAGAAGATAAAAACCATGTGTGACGTTATCCGCCGAGGCACTCGCGAGGTCGTAAGCGGAAATCAGCGAAGCGACGTGTATAATAAGATCTCGCAGGCGTGCGCTATAAGTGGAGTAAGACTCTATATTCCCGTGAAAGCACAGTTTGAATTGACTGATATCTCTCCCCGAAAATTGACATTTAATTATGGCGGTAAGGAAGGGTATACCCTGCGCAGTCCGTCGTACATTTTGAGGGATTGTGTTATCACTGCAGTCGAGTCGGCGCTGGCTTTGCGTCGCGGAGGCGTAAAAATGCCGTGGAGCGGAATTTTTGAGGGGATTTCGTCGGTTGCGGATTCCCGTTGCTTTGAAATAATATCGGCATCGCCTATAATAGTAGCCGATTCGGCAAGAGTGAGGGAAGAATTGATCCAGATGCTTAAGACCGCGGACGAGATCTGGGGCGAGTGCGAAAGCTTTTCGCTAGTTGTGTCTCCCGACCCAAAAGCAAACCTCAAAAATCTTTTATCCGCATTTTCAGGCAGAAAATTGAATAATATCGTTCTTGTGGGGGGCGAAACGCAGGAAGACCTGCCCACAGAGAATGTGATCGGCTGCAAAACATCAAAGGAAGCGGCGAAAGAACTTGTGGAGCTTGGCAAGAACGAAAAACTGATCTTCTGCTTTGGTTCGGTAGAGTTTGCAGCCGAGATAAAGACCGAATTCATTAAAACGATGAATATTTAAAATGAAAACGTCTCCGTTTCTAAAAATAAGAACGGGGACGTTTCTTTTTTCGCATAATTTATTTCGAACGGCAAAATAATACTAATATAGAAATAAAGAAAGGTTGGATATAAATTATGATAAAACCGCAGATAGTCAAATGCACGGGAAGAGAAATACTCGATTCCCGAGGCAACCCGACAGTTGAAGCCACCGTTGTCTTGTCCGACGGCACGATAGGAGTGGCAAGCGTGCCTTCGGGCGCGTCAACGGGCATATACGAGGCTTGTGAGAAAAGAGATCGGGACAGCAGCAGATACGGCGGCAAGGGAGTGCTCGAGGCGGTGAATAATATCTGCCGCTTGATCTCGCCCGAGCTCGTGGGGGTATATGCGTCCGAGCAATCCACGATCGACCGTTTGATGATCGAGCTTGACGGCACGGAAAACAAATCCAAGCTTGGCGCTAACGCGATCCTTGCAGTTTCGCTCGCGGCGGCAAGAGCCTGCGCCAACGCCTACGGAGTTCCGCTGTTTCGCTGGATAGGAGGCGCGAGAGCGTCAAGACTGCCGATCCCGATGATGAACGTGCTTAACGGAGGCGCGCACGCATCCAATAACGTCGAGATACAGGAGTTTATGATCGTTCCCACGGGTGCGCCCTCGTTTGCCGACGCTCTGCGAATGGGAAGCGAGATCTACCACGCTTTAGGTAAAATATTGAAGGATAAAAAGCTTTCCACCGCCGTGGGCGACGAGGGAGGCTTTGCCCCAAGCCTTGACTCCGACGAGCAGGCGCTCCAATATCTCTGTGAGGCGATAAATGCGGCAGGATATGATACCGATACGGTCAAGCTCGCGCTCGACGTAGCGTCAAGCGAATGGTACGACGAGGAGACCAAGACCTATAAACTCCCCAAGCGCAACAAGGAGATGAGCAGAGAAGAGCTGATAGACTATTACGAAGGGCTGACACGCGAATATCCGATAATTTCTATCGAGGACCCCCTCGACCAGCGCGATTTTGAGGGCTGGCGAGTCATCACTGAAAGACTCGGTGATCGCGTAATGCTCGTGGGCGACGACCTGTTCGTTACCGCACCGTCAAGACTTCAGAGGGGAATAGAGGTCGGCGCGGCAAACGCGATCCTGGTAAAGCCAAACCAGGTAGGAAGCTTGTCCGAGGTCATCGGCGTGACGAATATAGCCGCATCTGCAGGATATTCGTATATTTTGTCTCACCGTTCGGGCGAGACCGAGGATACGACTATCGCTGACCTCGCCGTCGGGCTTGGCGCGCCCTTTATAAAATCGGGCGCGCCTTGCCGAAGCGACCGAGTGGCAAAGTATAACCGACTTTTACGCATCGAAGCGTCACTCGGTCACTCGGCGACCTACGGTCAAAAGCCCGACGGCGTAAGGCCTACGGCGACGACCTATTGCGGCGACCAATGTTAATAAACAAAAGCCATCGCCTCAAATGAGGCGATGGCTTTTGCTTTGTTTGAAATTAAAGCTCGATTATCCTTCCAATCGGAACCGAGTAGATAAACACCTTTGAGGGTGCCTTACCAAAGATCCGTTCAACCGCGTGTCGATATTCTCCAAGCTGATATCCGTGCTTTTCCCGCATACTTGCAACGAGAAGTGCATGGTCAGCCTTTTGCTCGGGCGATATTCTGTCGGTCTTGTAGTCGCAAAGGATCAGTTCTCCGTCGGCGCCCTCAATAATAAGGTCGATAGAGCCCTGAACGAAGATCTTTTTATCCGAAACCAGCTTTTTGGTTCGCTTGTCCTCGGTAAAATCGGCGGCAGGGCGGAACATACGGAAGTGGAATTCTCGGTGGATCTTCTTGGCATTTTTTATGAAGCCGAACAATTCGCTTTCAAAAAATCCCGAAAGCTGCCTGCGATTTATCGTCTCGGCGACTCGGTTGCTGATAAAACGCTTCTCGCGCAAGCGGTCGATCTCGGCATCGATGCCGTTTTCAGCCGCGTACTGATAGTCGCAGTATTGTAAGAACAGATGAGTTGCCGTTCCTCGCTCGGCGGCGGTGGGCTTCTTGTTGACCTCAAGCAGATCGTCAAAGCTGACCTTGCGTGAGCGCATAAGGTCTATTCTGCGCTTTATCTGAATTGCGTCGTCGCGATCCTGCTCGCTCGGATCGTCCTCGCCGATCGCAAACGCTTCTCCCGTGGGAACAGGAATGAAAACGCTGTCGTCAAGCATAGAGGGCGAGACCTTGGAGGCAGCCACTTTTGCGGGGATCATAGCAAGTATCTTTTCCTCGTCGCTCATCGCATTCTTTTGAGAGAGCAAAATAGCCAGCTCCTTGGAATATTCGTCGGCGGCCGCAGAGTCGGAGCGAGAAGCCGACCTTCCAAGCGGAGAGACGAGAGTGTTTTTGCCCTTGTCGAAGGCGTTGATCTCAAAAATTCCGTCTTTGTCACAGTCACAATATTCCGAGAGCGCAAGCAGAGTCTGACGGACGTAATTTTTGGAGGATCTGATGCCGTAAGCCTTGTCGGCATTGTTTGCTATTTCCGCGAAATATTCGGGGATCGGCTTGTTGAGAGTTGCGCTGAGATAAAGCCTTTCTCGTGCTCGCGTCAGCGCCACGTAGAAGATCCTCGCCTCCTCCTCAAGCTGCTTGCGCTTGATCAGCTTGTTGGCGGATTGGAAAAGCAGATTGTTTTTGTAGCGCACGCGTATAGCGTCGAGTCGATCGCCGTTTTCGTCCTCTCTTGGCGGAAGCTTTGGCGAGATGCCGAGCTCCTTGGTAAACAACAGCGGAGATTTTGAATCCTCCGTGCTGAATTGCTTGGCGAGACCGAACAAAAAGCAGGTGTTGAACTCCAATCCTTTTGACTGATGTATCGACATGATCGTGACGCTGTCGGGGTCGGATTTTACGGGCTCTGCGCCCGATTCGCCTTTTTCTATAAGCTTTTTGAAGTAGGAAAGGAAAGCGTAAAGACCGTTCCAAGAGCTCTTCACGTATTTGCAAGCGCAATCGTAAAGATAGGTGTATGCCTCGCCCGAGCACACCGCCTGATACTTCTCGTGATCACCGATCACGCGGAGCAGCTTGTCGGCGGAAAGCTTCGACGAGATCTCGCGCAGTCTTTGAAGGTCGCAGGCAAATTCGCGGCATTTTTTTGCGATCGATGAGTCAACGTCCTCTCCGACGTAGTCAAGAACAGCGTCGAATAACGATTTTGACGCAGGCGCGTGACGGCGTACGACAACGATCTCCTCAAGCGAGAACAGCGCGTCCGCCTCTCCGAGCGCCGCCGTAAGAACGTGACATAGCGGCACATCGCGCCTCGGGTTGTCGATGACCGAGAGAAGATCGATCAAAAGCCTCATTTCCTCTCCGTCGAAAAGTGCGCTCTTTGACGAGGTCGAGCATTTCACGTTAAGCTTATTGAGATTTGCGATAAGAGGCTTCGCGTGGGAGTGGCTTCGAACGAGCACGGCTATATCGGAGGCGCGAATTGGCGTGCCGTCCGCCTTTTTGCCCTCTCTGATGAGCCTTGCGATCTCGTTTGCCACAACTATCGCCTCGTCGTAAAGATTGCCTGCGGGAGCTGACGGACTGTCCTCGTCCTCTTCGTCTTCGGCTTGTGCGGGTTGAATGAGATCGACTGTGACCTTGGGACTTTGGTAATCCTCAAAGGGCTTTTCCTTGGAAAAGATAAGATCGTCGTCCTTGGTGTAGCCGATGCTTTCCGAGAAGGCGGAAAATATCTTGGAGCAAACGAGATTTGTGAATTTCACCACGTTTTCGTCACACCTGAAATTGTTTGACATAAATATAGTGCTTCCGCCACGATCTTCAGGTGCGTTTTCGTCGTACGGAGCAAAGCTTCTTCGGTAGCCTGCAAAGATCGAGGGCTCTGCCTCTCGGAATCCGTAAATGCTTTGCTTGATATCGCCCACCATAAAGCGATGAGAGCCGCCGATGATCTCGAAAATTCGGTCCTGTATCTCGTTGACGTCCTGATATTCGTCAATATATACCTCGTTAAAATCAGCCGATATCGACTTCGCGTATTCGGAGGGCGAGCCGTCCTCGTTTTGAAGCAAGCGGAGCATAAATTTGGGCATATCCGAGAATTCGCAAAGTCCGCGGCTCAGCTTTTCCTCGGAGTAGCGGCGCTCGTATTCGGCAAGAATGTCAAAAATCAATAGACAGAGCCTTGCAGCTTGCTCGTACCACGACGATATTTCGGCGGGCTCGGCGTAAAGAAGCTCCTTTGCCCCGTTTTTGATCGTGGGATTTAGCTTTTTGCCGCGAAGGTTTTTGTAGTATTCGCTGATCTCGGTGCTTTCGCCCTTTTTCAGCGAGGGTATCCGTTCGGGAGCGTAATCGGCGAACGCAGAGCGTACCGATTCGTAATTCTCACTCTCCGTGACCCTCAAAAGCGAACGGCAAAGCTCGGCGTTTGCGGCAAAGCAGGGAATATATTTTTCGCGCAGAACGGGATCGGTTGCCATATCGTCACAGCATTTTTCAAAGGTCGACGCTATGTATCCGAGCAGGGAGCAAAGCTCTGCGCGAACGATACTGCCCTCGTCGGTCTCGAGAAAGTCGAGCGAAGCCGATCTCTGCATTCGTTCGGCGTGCTTTTTGAGCTGACCGATGCCCTCGGGCGCGGTAATGAGCTTGCCGTATATCTTCAGCAGCGTCGGGATCAGTGCCGAGCTGTCTCTGGCAACCGAGATTATACCAACGAGATCCGAAAATAAGCTCCTGTATCCTACGGAGGACAAATTTCCGTCCGAAAACCCGTCGCAGCGCTCAAAAAATCCCTCCAAGACCTCCTTCATGACCTCCTCCTGCAGAGGAGAGAGCTCTGCCTTGTCGGAAAGCCTCATTGAAGCGGGAAGTCCCAGCTTTTCAAAATTCGCTCGCACGGGATCGGAGAAAAACGAGTCTATGGTGCTGATATGCGCGCTTCCGAGCTTGAGCATCTGCCTTTGCAGGTGCTTGTCGTCAGGGTGTTCTGCGATCGCCTCGGCAAGAGCCTTGGATATCTTCGACCTCAGCTCGCCCGCGGCGGCGCGCGTAAACGTGACGATGAGAAGACTTGAAATGTCAACTCCTTCTTCAATTATTCTTTTAATTATTCTTTGTGTAAGTGTAAAGGTTTTGCCGGAGCCTGCGGCGGCGCTGACGAGCAGAGTTTGCCCGCGAGCATTCATAGCCGCTTGTTGTGCTTTAGTAAATTTCATAAAATCCTCCGGTTAATTAATGCTTTTCCTTGTATGCCGACGGGCAGGACGAACGAATGGAGCAGAACCCACACGCTTCCTTTGAAGGAGTGCGCGGAGCCTTGCCCGAATACATCGATCTTGCCGTGCCGATTATCGAGGCGTGCAGGGAATCTTCAATACCCGCCAACTGCTCGTCGCTGACCGCGGCTTTGCCTGTGATCTCTCCGTCCTTGTTTACCGAGATGCCGGCAAGTATCTTTTTGTCCATATCGGCGCTTGCCGCGGACAAAATATCCTTGTTGCCGAGAATAAATCCGCTTCTCACGGGATTTATCTCGCCCTTTTC
>SVRA01000091.1 GCA_015065075.1 Oscillospiraceae bacterium | reverse complement strand
TGAGAATAAGGATGACCGCCTGTCCGAAATACGACCAATAGGTAGCCGTATCCTGTACGATAAGTCCCGTTACACACACAGCCGAGGTTGATGTGAACAAAGCATCCGAAAACGGCGTTACGACACCTTCCTTGCTCGATACGGGGAGCATAAGCAAAAACGCTCCGATCAGTATTACCGCCGCAAAGCCAAGTAAAATGACTTGAAATGACGACAGCTTAAATCTATGTAAAGGTCGCATTATATACCTCTCCTTATACTCTTTCTACTATATACATTTTACCAAAAAACAGATAAAGACGGCGTTAGCACTCTACCGCGCGGTATTAAGATTGTATAAAGATGATTTATTTTGAATGCTTAAATCAGAGTTGTATATTCAGCGAAAAGAAAAAAAGCCACCGTTCTCGATGGCTTCATCAAATTCTTATTGGTGAAATTGTTATATCATATTTCTATGAACTTTTCAACCGATTTGGCTTTTCTTTGCTTCCTCCGATGCAATTTTTGAGGGGCGACCGTTCATGGTCGCCCCTCTTACGTTTACGCATTCGCTGCCTTTTTCATCTCCGCGATTTCCGCTTTCATCATCTTTATCAGCTCTGCGAGCTTTTCTTCGCATTCCTCTCGTGTCTTGGCGTAGACATTATAATTCCTTGCCTCTTGGCTTGATTCTCACGGCGTTGCTTCTTGTCGATACCGTGGTAATCGATCGTATGCTCTTGGCTGTACATATCCTCGCTTCTCTCGTCAAGGATGTTGCCTGCGTAATAGAACAGATCGCATACACCGATGACAATCCGCGCGTTAAGCCCTTGCTCGATAGAACGTAGCACCTCACGGGCAGGCTCGTAGCTCTGCTCGGCAGCAGAGGACAGGAAGGCTTTGCCTGCCTCGTGATCCTCGTACTCGTAGTAAAGCAGTAGCCCAACTCTCGTTTGTGTCCATGCATCCGTCCGCGCGGAACTTTCAAACCATTCCTTCGCTTCTTCACGCTTTCCCTCGTCATAGAGCATTTTGCCGTAGGTATATTCCGCTTGGAAGCTACCGTGAGAGGCGGCTCTGCGTAGGTATTCCTTGGCATCATCGGGCGACTTATCCATCAGATACTTTGCGTATTCATACTCTGCGTAGCCGAAGTTTTTATCCACAGCCATGCGGAGATAGCGGAGCTTATCGCTCGGCCTTTCGATAAACTTTCCGTCACGGTAGCCCTTGTAGACGAGGTAAGAGGCGAGCTCAAGACCTCGGTCAGCCGCCTTGCGAAGCCACCATTCTGCGTTCTCCATATCGTCCGTCTTTTCAAGATAATATCTGCCAAGACGGTAGAAGATCATCGGGTCATCACGAAAGTCAGCGTGGAAAGAGAGATAATCAAAATCGTTTTTTCTCTCCTTCAGCTCTGAATAATCGTAGCTGATCTCTCGCTCCGGCTGTGCCGACGGAGAGAAAATCTCCGCCGCACTTTTGACAACAGCATTGCGAACCGATTTGAATTCCTCGTTGTCCTCGATGGGAATCTTGTCGGGAACCCCATCGGTATAGGTACGAACGATCTCACATTTGTAGCTGTGCCAAGCGTCATACATTGCCGAGATCTGCTCGTCAGATCCCAATAATTTTACGATATCTTTCACGAGAGTCTTGGTATTTTTATCGAGATAACCGTAGACCTTTTTGCCCTTATGCTTCGAAAGCTTTTCGGAAAGCAACTCCATTTTTGCAAGAAGTTCGAGCGAGAAGGCGTGGTTGCCGCCGTTGATCTGGGCGCAAAGCTCGGCGATCTTTTGGCGGCAACGCTCCTTGATATCCTCTCTTGCATCGGTCTGCTTTTTATAAATTTGGATATGCTCTTGCCGATAGATATCCGTTGCGAAGGTCTTCTTGATGTTGTGGATGCCCTCGCGAGAAAGATACGGCTCTTGCGGTCGGGATGACCACACCATCATGTGGACGTGAGGGTTGGTTTCCTTGTTGTGATAGGCGGCAACCCAACGTAGATTTGAGGGCGTGATGCCCATTTCTTTTGCCACAACATTTCGTCGTGAGCGCAGGAGATTGACCCATTGCTCGGCAGAATTGTAGCCGACTCTCTCGGCATCCTCGCGCTTGAGTGAGATAATAAATCCCCACACGTTGCCGGGATGATTGTCGATTTCCTCGCTGATCTTCGAGAGAGAAACGTCCACGCCCTCGTCGGAGAAGAGCCCGTGAGAGCCACGGCGCTCACCGATATAGCCTGCCATTCCGCTACGGAGGATCTCAACGCCCTCGCGCGTTCCGATATACTGTGCGTAGCCACCGCGTGATTGTCCTTTCTCGGTCTTGTGTCCGGGCTTATAGAACGGCGCTTTTACAATAATTTTTGCCATTCACACCTCGCAATCAGAAGCGGAAGGAGCCGTTGGTTTCCTTCAAGTGACGGATGGCATCAGCACGAAGACGGTCCAGATCCTCGTCGGAATAATCCAAATGCTCGGCGAGAAGTTCGGTAAGCATTGCGATCTGGGTTGCCATTTTGAACTCAACGTTTCGGATACGGCCTTCGCTGTCCTTGATCTTTGAGTCCATTACCGACTCCAGAGAAGGCAGAAGGAATCGTTCCATATGCTCCTTTTCCAGCCATATAACACCATATTTGCGATATCGGAGGGATTTCCAACTCTACCTGCAGGCTGCTGAGTGGCATCCGGCCCTTCGTAAACAGTATAATTATTGTCTATCCATCCGGGCGATATGGAGTTCACTCGGACTTTTCCGGCAAGACTCACCGCAAGTGCGTGGGTGAGCGCGGCAATTCCGCCCTTGGCTGAAGTATAGCTTTCCGATTCGGGCTGACTCATTCGGTCGCGCGAGGAAGAAATATTCACAATACTCGCGCCCTTGGCAAAATACGGTACAAAGAGCTTCGAGAGGTAAAACGGGGCGGTGACACCTACTTTCAGTGCATATTCAAAGTCCTCATAGCTACCGTTTGTAATTCCGCAGAATTTGGGGGCGGCGTTGTTGATCAGATAGTCCACGTAACCGTAATCGGCAATAACCTTTTTTGCAAACTCCTCAAGTGTCGCTTTGTCCGCAAGGTCGCCAACAAAGTAATCATTTTCGAGTAGATCGATCACGCAAACGACGGCACCTGCCTCGCGAAACTTTTCGCAAATGCACTTGCCTATTCCTCTTGCTCCACCCGTTACAACAACGACCTTACCGCTAAAATCAAACATATCATTTACCTCCCCACGTATATCTCTATCGCTTTCGAGGCAAACTCCGCCGTTCCTTCGCCATACTTATCGATATTCTTTTTGAATCGCTCATCTGCGACGTACATCTTGCCAAGTCCTGCGAGGATCTCGTCGGTACAGGTGTAGTAGTTCTCCGTGATGTGTGCCTGAAGTTTAGTGACAAGCGACTGCACTTCGTCAGAATCGGCAGTTGCACCGCTGTTTTTGAGCGCAGCAAACTCGGCAAAGATCGCTATTAAGCCATCGTTTGCCTCTGTCCACTTTTCTTTTGTGTAATTCTTTGTCTTTTGTTCGTGCTCGCGGTATGCGTCGGTGTTGCCCCAACGAGAGCGAGCTTCGGTTTCGTAGTTTTTCATTTGTATACCTCGCATATCTTTGCAAGTATTTCTTCATCCGCCGGACAGAACTCGTAGTTTGGTATCTCGCTCGGAGTGATCCATTTGATGTCGTTGTGCTCCAGTTTCTGAGGTTCGCCCTCGGCGATGGTGGCGTTGAACAATGTGAGATGCACCGTCAAGTCGGGATATTCGTGGACAACATCCATAAATACATCGCCAACCGACAGCGTTACGGCAAGCTCTTCCTGACACTCACGAATGAGCGCCTGTTCCTTCGTCTCGCCGAACTCCACCTTACCACCAACAAACTCCCAAAGAAGCCCTCTCGCCTTGTGCGCCGGCCGCTGGCAGATCATGAATTTGTTTGTGCCCACTTCCCATATCAGGGCTGCTACTACTTCTGTCATATTACCATGTTTTTTACTTTCTTTCAAAAAATACGCCAAATCTATTTTTGTATTGAACTTCATAAACTTTTCTTTTCGGGAACTATTTCCATTATCTCGTCCACAGTACATCCCAATGCCGAGCATATCTTCACAAGCACGTCGCTGGAGACCACAGCGCCGTCTTTGCCCATTTTGGTGATGGTGGCGATGCTGATGCCTGCTTTTTCGGCGAGTTCTTTCTTTTTCATATCGCGGTCGATCAGAAGTTTAAAGAGTTTCTTATAGCTTGCAGCCATTGTATGACACCTTATAAGTAGATATAGTCAGTGCATTTTATCACTACCCAAAATAATAGCACAAATTCTGCTATTCGTCAACAGACTTCAACAGAGAAATACTGCGATTTCAGTAGTTTTTGTTTTTTCTTCACAGTTTTCAGCGGTGTTTTTCTTTGATTACTGCGGGGCAATTGTTGACTCGGGTGCAGATTTTGGGGGGTGTGTTTGAATATCAGTCTCCGAATTGGCAAAAATAACATATATCAGACAAACGGTGGTAATAAAATGTTCAAACACGAAAAGATGCTTTTTCATCCCGTGGAGGTGGAGAGACCCAATCCACAGTACGCGGCACTTTTGCAGGAACAGCTCGGCGGCGGAAACGGCGAGCTGAAAGCGGCAATGCAGTATATGTCCCAGAGTTTTCGCATCAAAGATCCCGAGATCAAGGATCTGTTCCTTGACATTGCGGCGGAGGAGCTTGGTCATATGGAGATGGTGGCGCAGACCATCAATCTCTTAAACGGTCACGACGTTGACGCCGCAAAGGTGCCCTGCGGAGAGATCCAGTCCCACGTGCTCTTGGGTCTTAATCCCGGTCTTATCAATGCGTCGGGTTATTCCTGGACGGCGGATTACGTTACGGTTACGGGGGACCTGTGCGCCGACCTGCTCAGTAATATCGCCTCCGAACAGCGCGCAAAGGTGGTTTATGAATACCTTTACCGCCAGATCGACGATAAGAAGGTGCGCGAGACCATTGATTTTCTTCTCAACCGCGAGGAAGCGCACAACCAGATGTTCCGCGATGCCTTTAACAAGGTGCAAAACTCCGGCTCCAACCGTGATTTCGGCACCACCAAAGCCGCAAAGATGTATTTCTCCATGTCGGACCCCGGTCCCAACGCATTTGCCGCGAGTGATACAAAGCCTGTTTCCTTTGAGTAATAGCAAAAAGCCGCCGAGGAATCGTTTGATTCTTCAGCGGCAATTTTTTCTTTTCCTATACATCACAACAGTTCGATATATTGGAATTTGTCAGTATTACAACTGCTTAATCTCATTGGCAATCATAGCCACGTTTTTGGCGTTGGTATCAATTTTAATGGTACCCAATGCTTGATACATCGGTATTCTTGCTATGCTTCTCTCAATTACATCTTCAGAGCGAACACCTCTTTCTACATCCATTGATAATCTTTCGCACAGAGTCTTTTCATCCGCTACAAGTGAGACGCATTTCAC
>SVRA01000009.1 GCA_015065075.1 Oscillospiraceae bacterium | reverse complement strand
GCCATATCACCGACACGATGCAACAGCAGGCGGCGGTGAGGATAGACCGAGAGATCGGCGGTACAAACGCAGAAATGCCCGAACCGCCGCCTCCCAAGGTAAGTGACGAGCCAAGCCACGAAAACGCCACAGAAACGTTTTTTGAGCCGTATAAGCCCAAGATACGCAAGAGTGGCACAGGATGCGTGACGATGATAAACGACCACCTCTACGAAGGACGGTTCACGCCGAGAGTGAACGGTAAACGCATCTCCAAGAATGTCTATGCCAAGACACGAGAAGAATGCGAGGAAAAGCTCGCAGAGCTGATCAAAACCATGAAAGCGGAAATCGCTGAGATGAAAAAACAAGCGAAGAACGCATAAAAAAAGAGGGCTGACCAAAACGGTCAGCCCTCAAAAATTGCGTCGGAGTAAACAAAGAAAGATTACTGATACAGCGTAACTTTTTTAAATCCGCACTCCGAAAGAATTTTATAACAATATTGGTACACTTCAGGCATATGAGTAGTATCGGATACCAATAACATAACGGCAATAATCCTTTCATCAGGATTCACTTTAACATCAACCACATCAACATATCCATCAATCTTTTTGACAGACGATAAGCGATTTAAAATCGTTTTCGGACTGGTTTGATGGGAAATATCTTCATAGCTGAAAGCAATAGTTGTTCTAAAAGGAGCAATATCAAATGGCACATTACTGTGTCTTTTTTCGTTTGTTGACTTTATGGTATGTTCGATTCTATCCAATCTTTCAAGAATATACTTCAAAGGTTCTATATCGCCGTGATTTTCTTCAGTTGCTTTCTGAATAATTTGAGTATCTCGACTAATATCGCCTAAAACTTCAAATATTGGACCACTTGTTTTCTCAAAATCAATCTCGGATTCTGCTTTGACAAGTTCTTCTTTTAATTCCAAAACGCCTTTTGCGTCATTATGATAAAATATTGCCCGCTGCATAATAATATCAGATGGTAAAGATGTTCCTTTTTCTGCAATCGTTATAACAGGTTTGCCAATTGCGTGACGTAAAGCAAGTTCATACATTACATTTGGATTACGGTTGGTTATATTAGCAACAACTAAACAGTCGTTGTATATTTCAGAAATAATTTGCTTTGTAATGGATCCCGGTTCATATATTCTGTGAGCAACAACAATTTCATATTTTTCACCCAACGCAGGTATGATTGCTGCATCAATAATTCTATCAATGTGACGTCTTATTGGATCGTTATCATCTCCAATGGGAGTTATGATAAAACATTTAGATTTAACTTCTGAACTCATATTACAATCTCCGTTTAATTTTTTTGTGATAATACAATGAAGAAAGCCGCAAGGATGCCCCTTACGGCTTTGATTTTGCGGTCAAAACCGCGATTTTGGTCGGAGTGACAGGATTCGAACCTGCGGCATCGACGTCCCAAACGTCGCGCGCTACCAACTGCGCCACACCCCGAAGTGTGAAAAATATTCGATTTTTAGGTCAATTTCCGTAAGTGGTCAAATCTGTGGTCAAAACATTTTGTCGGTGTTTTTTTGAAAAGGCAAACAGCCGAAAAAGTGAGTGTTTTCAAGGGTTTTCGAGCATTTGAAAAATCAAGAAGCGAAAGCCGCCTGCATGCTCCCAAAGCTAGCGCGCTACCGCTTTCACAGAAAGCAATGCGCACACACCCCGAAGTGTGAAAAATATTCGATTTTTAGGTCAATTTCCGTAAGTGGTCAAACATGTAGTCAAACCACTTACTAACATATTATATCAAACTTGAGCAGATTTGTCAACCGAAATAAAAAATAATTTCAAACAAAAACGCAAAAACGGAACGGAAATTTTGTGGTTTCCGTTCCTTATAAATATCGTCAAGCCAGGGCGAGAGGGTGGACGCGACATCGGCGCCAACGCGCGAAAATTGCGCTCTGCTTGAAGTTTAATATTCGCTTGAACATTTTAACTTACCGTCCATGTTTGACTTGTATAAAGAGATCTTATCGGTTAAAAGCGGCGAGCTTTAGTCGCGAGTTTCGGCTAAAGCTATTTTTCTTTTTTGTTCGCCACTCCGCACATATTATCCGCCGTTTTTGCTCTATTTATGATGCTTTTTTGTGAGTAATTTATGTAAATAAAATATAATATTGCCAAAAAAGGTGGCTTGGAGACTATTTTTACCATATCATTGAATTTTGGGAAAATATTGTGCCTTGAACCACAGTTTCACTTATGTTAAAATAAGTTGTGCCACAATGATGTGAAAGGAGAATTTTTATGACGATGAAAAAAAGAATCATGGCTATATGCTTGGCAGTAGGATTGGCTATGACGGCACTGCCCGTCTTTAGTGCGGGAGCGACAGCTGCGGAAATGAACGAAACGGTCGTAGCGGGTGAGAGGTCGGCGCGAGCGATACCGTCGGGAGCGTACAATATTAACCTCAACGTAAACGGACGGAGCGTTCTCGGCGGCAGGGTATTTAACCTTGGCGGCATAACCTACGTTCCGATATTTGCCTTTGCGGATTGGCTTGGAAGGTTTACATATTCTTACAATTCGACAACGGCGACCGCGAGAGTTTCAGGTGAAAATCTTGAAATAACTGCTCATGCCGGAGACCTTTATATTATAGCTAACGATCGATATTTCTATACTAGCAGAGAGGTCATTCAGTACGGCGGCGAGATATACGTTCCTATATTGCCTATGACAAAGGCGTTGAACTCAAAGGTCGAGTGGAGAGACTCGATAAACGGGTTTTACGTCAGCTCGGGAGATACGAGAAGACTCAAAAGCGGATCGCAGGTCTACAATGCCGATCAGGTCTACTGGCTGGCACGAATAATCTCTGCTGAAGCCAAAGGAGAGCCTATGCAGGGCAAGATCGCGGTCGGAAACGTCATATTGAACCGTGTCAGATCGTCGGCATTCCCCAACACGATATACGGGGTCATATTTGATAAAAGATATGGCATACAGTTTGCTCCCGTATCGAACGGCACTATATATCAGACCCCCACGGTTGACTCAATAATTGCCGCAAAGATCTGCCTTGAAGGATATTCGCTGTCAAGTGAAGTTTTATACTTTGTAAATCCCCAAAAGGCGCCGAATTCATGGATCTCAAGAACCAGACCCTATGCCTTTACAGTGGGAAATCACTCGTTTTATAAATAAAAAACAGCGGTTGCAAATACGCAACCGCTGTTTTTTATTTACTCAAGCTCGCCCTGGCAGGAAAGCGTACGCAAGACAGTACCGACGGCATACATAGCTCTGCCGGTCTTTTTTGCAAGACGTCTCATTCTTGCCTTTTTGGTATTCATCAGCGCGCCCGCCGTTCCAACTCCTGCCAGAAGCAAAGCAGACACCGCGAGAATAATTTTTAGCCCTTTCATATAATCCCTCCCTCAATATCGGTTATAGGAATTATGAACCGAGCAAAAGTTTTTTATTCTTCCTTCGCAGAATTTTTGATAAGCTTATCATAAGCCTCGATCGCGTCGCGTATTATGTCGACCGCCTCTGCATAGTCGAAAAGCGTTTTGACCGCAGTCTGTTTGCTTTCAAGCTGCTTGTAAACGGTGAAAAAATGCATGATTTCATCGAAAATGTGAGGAGGAAGCTCGTCTATGGACTTGATGCCACGATAGGTAGGGTCGGAGAAGGGCACGGCGATGATCTTATCGTCGAGCTTGCCGCCGTCTATCATTCGCATAGCGCCGATGGGATATACCTGAACGAGCGTCATAGGTACTATCTGCTCAGAGCAGAGAACGAGAACGTCAAGTGGGTCGCCGTCATCAGCGTAGGTTCTTGGAATAAATCCGTAATTTGCGGGATAGTGTGTGGCAGTGTAGAGCACGCGGTCTAGGCGAAGCATGCCCGTTTTCTTGTCAAGCTCGTATTTACAGCTGCTGTCCTTGGATATCTCAATAACCGCTGAAAAGTCCGTGGGTGTGATCATTTTTGGGTCAATGTCGTGCCAGATGTTCATGTGTGCCTCCTGATTTGTTTTAGTTATTTAACGTAATCGAATTCAAAATCGTAGATCGAAACGGTGTCACCGTCGTGACAGCCCTTGGCCTCAAGTGCCTCGAAAACGCCACTCTTTTGCAGCACTCGTTGGAAGAAGTTGAGGGACTCGTAGTTGTCGAAGTTGATCTGACCCATAAGATTGTAGAGCCACTCGCCCTCGACAATATATTTACCGTCGATCAACGTGATCACAGTCTGCTTGCCGCTACTCTGGTATTGATCGATCTCATCATACTCCCTCTCGTAAACGGTCATGGGAGGAAGATCACGGAGTCGGTTTGCGACCATAGCGACCATTTCGTCGAGATTTTCGCCCGTGTATGCGGAAATGTACATCATTTCCCAGCCGTTGTCAGCGACGAACTTTTCAAAGGCGTCGACGTCAACGATCTCTCGGTCAAGTGAATCAACCTTGTTCGCGATGATGATCTGCGGACGCTTTGCAAGCTCGGGGCTGTAGCGCTCAAGCTCGCGATTGATCGTGATTATGTCGTCGATGGGATCTCTGCCCTCAAATGCCGATATGTCGACTACGTGGAGTAAAAGTCTGCAGCGGTCAACGTGACGAAGGAATGCGTGGCCCAGTCCCGCGCCGTCAGCCGCGCCCTCGATAAGTCCGGGAATGTCTGCGGCAACAAATCCACTTTCGCCACCCGTAGAGACCACACCGAGATTGGGCGAGAGAGTGGTGAAGTGGTAGTCCGCGATCTTGGGCTTTGCCGAGGATATTACGGAAAGAATAGACGATTTACCTACGCTTGGCATACCGATAAGACCAACGTCAGCAAGCATCTTGAGCTCGAGCAGGACCTCGCGCTCCTCGCCCTTTGTTCCGTTCTTCGCAAAGCGGGGAGTCTGACGGGTGGGAGTTGCGAAATGCTTGTTTCCCCAACCGCCGCGACCGCCTTTGCAGCACAGGAAATCTGCGCCGTCGTCCTCGGACATGTCGTGAATTATCTTATTTGTTTCTGGATCCTTGATCAGCGTTCCGGGAGGCACGAGAATGTACACGTTCTCTCCGTTAGCTCCGTGGAACTTCGATCCCGAGCCGTCGCCTCCGTTAGCCGCGACGAATTTTCTCTTGTATCTGAAGGCAAGCAGGGTGTTGGAGCCGGGATCAACGCGGAAGATTATGCTGCCGCCGTTTCCACCGTCACCTCCGTCAGGACCGCCTGCAGAGACGTACTTTTCTCTGTGAAAAGCGATAGCGCCGTTGCCGCCGTTTCCTGCTTTAACAAATATCTTGATGTTATCTATAAACATTTGACCACTCCTTTCGGTAAATGTTGGTTCAGCCGAATTTTTCGATGTTAGTGACCGTATAATTCAGCATTTTTTCTTCGATAGACTGCTTTTGCTCTGCGATATAGCTGCAAAAGCTTTCGGTTTTATGTTCGCCGTCCGAATATTCGGCTATATATGACTTGATCTTTGAGGCAAGCTCGTAATCGGAGTTTTGCGAAAGATATTTGGAGAATACCTCCGCGCACTCAAGACCGAACGATAAAAAGGTCTCTGCCTGAGCTTTGCTGCCCTCCGCGATCTGACAAAGCACCTCGTAACAAAACAGGGGCTTGAATTGCTCTGGAATGTGGCGCCTTTCGTCAAAAAGATCGCCGATATAAAGCTTTCCGCGATGCTTGAAGGTCGACATAAATTCTTCAAGTCGCTTGCGGATCTCGGCAACGGTGAGCTCGCGGAGTTCTATGTTGCCCTTTTTCTTCTTGTCGTAGAGAAAGAAATTTGTTTTGTGCTTCTCGGCTCTTATTCCAAGGGCGGCGATGACTATAATGAAAAGTCCAACACAGCCCAGTAAGGTCGAAAGCCCAAAGGCAAGCATCTGCAACAGCGGAGATTCGATCTTCGTGTATGCAAAGCAAAATAGGATTATTGCCGCGGCTACGAGTATTGCGCCGAAGCGAATCACCTTTTCGCCGATCTCCTCGATGCTTGGATTGTTTTGATTGTTTTGATCGTTGTTCAATTTATACCTCGTTATTTGTCGTTGTCTCCGCCGCGCTCGCGAATGATCAGCTTTATCGGTGTGCCCGAGAATCCAAATGTTTCGCGCAGACAGTTCTCAATATAGCGCTGATAAGAGAAATGGAAAAGCTCGGCATTGTTGCAGAAGATAACGAACGTGGGGGGAGCTACGCTGATCTGAGTCATGTAGTAGATCTTCAGTCTCTTGCCCTTGTCCGTGGGAGGCTGGACTCTCATCGTTGCCTCGCCGAGCACGTCGTTGAGCATACCCGTGGATATGCGGAGAGTTGCCTGACCGTGAACGTAGTTGATGCGCTCAAAAATGTTGTCGATACGCTGACCGGTCTTTGCCGATACGAAAAGGATGGGAGCGTAGGGCATATAGGAAAGATGCTCTCTGATCCTTTGGGTGAATTCGTTAACCGTGGAGTTGTCCTTTTCAACCGAATCCCACTTGTTGACGATGATTATGGATGCCTTGCCCGAGTCGTGCGCGATTCCTGCGATCTTCTCGTCCTGCTCTGTGATTCCAACCGATGCGTCGATCATAATAAGACAAACGTCTGCGCGCTCGACCGCCATATGTGCGCGGAGAACGCTGTATTTTTCGATATTGTCGTTGATCTTCGACTGGCGGCGAATGCCTGCCGTGTCGATAAGCGTGTATTTGCCGAATTCGTTTTCAAGAGGACTGTCAACGGCGTCTCTGGTAGTTCCCGCGATGTCCGAAACGATAAGACGGGTCTGACCGAGCATGCGGTTGATTATAGACGACTTGCCCGCGTTAGGCTTGCCGATGACTGCGACCTTTATTGAGTCGTCATCTTCTTCCGTGTAATCCCACTCACCAAGCGCGTTTACGCAAGCATCGAGCAGATCACCCGTGCCCGAGCCGTGAACCGACGAGACCGCGATCGGCTCGCAGTCAAATCCAAGCTCGTAGAACTCGTAAAATTCATAGGGAAGAGATCCGACGCTGTCGCACTTGTTGATGCACGGCACGATCGGCTTTCCACTCTTTTTGAGCATTATTGCTATGTCGCGGTCGTTTGCGGTAAGACCGGTACGGACGTCGCACATAAATACGATAACGTCGGCATCCTCAATAGCGACCTGCGCCTGAAACTTCATCTGCGAGAGGATGACGTCGTCGCTCTTGGGCTCGATTCCTCCCGTATCTATAACTATAAACTGTCTGCCCGTCCACTCGGTCTCGCCGTAGATTCGGTCGCGGGTAACACCGGGCACGTCCTCAACGATAGAGCGACGCTCACCGATCAGCTTGTTGAAAAGCGTGCTTTTGCCCACGTTGGGTCTTCCTACTATTGCAATTATGGGTTTTGACATTTTATCACTCCTTTTTTCGCAGGACTCTGTCCTGCACCTGCCAAAACCTTTTTGGAAAAAAGGTTTTGGATTCCAAAAACTCCCCGAAAAGGGAGCATATTAATTTTTGTATTTAAATTACGTATTGGGACAATTTGGTTTCAAAACAACCTGCTTTTTGGTGTGCTTTGAAAATTCTTAAGTGGGAATGGGGACAATGCCCATCACCGTTATAGCTGATGCTCTACTCCAAGCACGTCGCAAATAAATCCCTCACCGCTGTTGCGCGACGGTGCGACCGCGACGTTCAAGCTCCGAGAAAGCTCATCGGGCGTCATATCGTCAAGGAAGATATCCTCTCCTGCGCGCAGAGCGTTCCCGGGGAAGAGCAAAAGCTCGCCAAGCTCCTTGCCATCAAGCTGCTCGGCAATATCCTTGCCCGTAAGCAGACCCGAGACTGTTATCGTCTCGCCGAAGAAGTGGTTGATTATCTTGTATACGTCCACCTGCAAGCCTTCGATGCGAGCCTCAAGCTCGATCGCCATCTGCTTGATAGTATCGTATGCGGCAGCCCCCGTTGCTATTGATACGCGCCTCGGTGCTTTGTAGCTTGCAAGATATTCATCGAGATAGTCGAGCTCGCCGCGAAATTCTGTGACAAGCGAGGTTATCATTCCAACGCCGTTTTCTATCTGTGGGTATCCCTCGTAATAGTCCTCCTCAGGCAGAGGAAGCTCTGCCTTGAGATAGAATTCATCTGAGCAGAAGAACATCCTGCTTCCGATATTTGCTTCAAGCTCGCGAGCGAATCTGTCGACCTGCTCTATGACCTGTGCAGATTCCTCCTTCGAGAAGCACTCGAGCGGATAGAGCTTTTCGCGGTATCTTGTAAGTCCCGCGGGGACTATCGAAACGCTTTGCATAGCAGGGAAGAGGGCAGAAAGATCGCGCATAGAGCGCTCAAGCTCCTCTCCGTCGTTGATCCCCTTGCAAAGCACGATCTGACCGCAAAGCGAAATGCCTGCGTCGGCAAGCTTTTTCATATACGAAAGCACCTCACCCGCACGCTTGTTGTGCATCATTTTGACGCGTAGCTCGGGATTGGTTGTGTGCACGGAGACGTTGACCGGAGAAATATGCATCTCAATGATGCGGTCAATGTCCTTGTCGTGAAGATTGGTGAGAGTGATATAGTTGCCGTGCAGGAAGGAAAGGCGCGAATCGTCGTCCTTGAAATAAAGAGTCTTTCTCATGCCCTTCGGCAGCTGATCGATGAAGCAGAAGATACACTTGTTTTCGCAAGAGTGCTTCTTGTCCATCAGTGGCGTTTCGAACTCAAGACCTATGTCGTCATATTGCTTTTTGACGATCGTGACCTCGAATTCGCTGCCTTCTCTGGAAAGCCTCAGACAAATCGTCCTGTCCGCAAGGAAAAAGCGGTAGTCAAGCACGTCGGAAATCTCTCTGCCGTTGATAGATATTAAAATGTCTCCGCCGCGAATGCCGTGATTTTCTGCGCGACTGTTTTTGTCGACCGATACTATTTTTACCACCGTGTGACACCTCTTTTCATTCTCACATTATAATCCAGTTTATAGTGTAACATAAATTTCGGTTTTTTGCAAGGGGTTTTTCACTATAAAATTAATATTTATATAAAACGAACGATAATTTTATAAAAATATCTTGCCAAACCGAGCATTTTGTGATACAATAAAATGATTATGTATGCGCTGTGACAAAAGACGGCGAAAAAAGGCTCATATATCTAATATTTCCGAGCCGAAGCGAGAGTTTTTAATCAGGTTTTTAATTTTTCAATAAATATACATCCGATCCGACAAAAGAGAGAAATGCACAGATCCGAATTTTTCCGACCTGTGCTCAGCCTTTGCGGACGGAAGATTTCGGAGGCAAATTTGAGCAACACAATGAAGCTCCGTTCAGGAGCAACTATTCCTCAGGTCAGTCGCGAGGAGGCTGACAGAAAGCACTATCTCACAAGAGGAGTGCTGACGCAGATGCACCTTATGCCTAACGGCGACCCCGCCGCGTTCGACAAGGCAGAGGACGGAAGCCTGATCTATTATTTTGATCCCGCCCGCGTAGTCGAAGCACCCCCTGAACAGTGGTATTTCCCCAGAAGCCGCAAGGAGACCAGAGCTCTTGACAGTGGCACGGAAATAGAAAGAATGAGCATCAAGCGCGCCGCATCCTGCGGATATTATACCCGTGAAAGACTCGATCAGATGCATTACGAGGTGGTTGAGGAGCCTGTCGCATTCACCGTTAAGGGAGACGGTACAACTCTCTATTTTTATGACAAAAAAACGGCGGTCCGCCTGCCTCTCGCCTGCGTTAAGTGCGGCAAGGACGTAAGATATCGCAAAAAGCTCTGCCGCGCGTGCTACGAGGAGGATCTTGCCATCCGCAGAGCTGAGGGAGATATTCACAGAAACGCGTATTACGGAATGGATCGCAAAAAAGTTCTGTTCTTCGACCTTGAGCTTACGGGAGTTTACGATCACGACGAGATAATCTCGATCTCGATCGTCGACGGAGAGGGAACCGTTATTATGGATACCCTTGTCAAGCCTGCGCACAAGAAAAAGTGGAAGCAGACCGAAAAAATACACGGAATCACACCCGATATGGTGGCAAATTCCCCTCTGCTCGATGAGCTTATCCCCGAGATAAAGGAGATCTTTGAGAACGCGGACAACCTTATCGCGTATGGAGTTTCCACCGATTATAGCCACATAAAGTATATTTACGACACCGAGGAGGAGCGCGAGTGGCTTCACAAGAAGACCCGTTGCTGTGCAAACGAGTTCGTAAGATTCGCGCACGAGCATTTGCCCGATCTTGCACACGCTTCTCTCACCGACGCTATGGCTGTGTTTGAGATCGAGTGGGACGGCGTTGCCCACACCTCGATCGCCGACACCATCGGATGTATGAAGGTCTGGGAAAAGATCTTCCCGAACTACTATACCGAAGCCCCTGATAATACTCTTGAGGAGGCAGACGCATAATGAAGGAAATTTTACTTTGTAAATACGGCGAGATCGTGCTCAAGGGCGCAAACAAGCGCTATTTTGAGGACATTCTCTGCAAGGAGCTTCGCCACAGAGCGAAAAAGCACGGTAATTTTGAGATCAGCCGCGCGCAGAGCACGATATATATCGAGCCCAAGGATGATTTCGCAGATATGGACGGAATGTTCGAGAGCGCAATGAAGACCTTTGGCATTGCGGCGATCGGCAGAGCGGCGGTCTGCGAAAAGAATATCGACGACATAAAGAGAGTTACCAGAGAATATATTCCCCAATTTCTCGAGGGCAAAAAGACCTTTAAGGTCGAGGGAAAGAGATCGGATAAAGCCTTTCCCCTCAACTCGATGCAGCTTTCCGAGATTCTCGGAGGCGAGATCCTCGAGGCGACCGGCGGCAGGATCAGGGTAAACGTCCACAAGCCCGACGTCGTGGTAAAGATCGAGATCCGTGAGCACGGAGCGTACGTCCACGCAGGACAGTTCCGCGCTGCAGGCGGTATTCCCGTAGGCACGGGAGGACACGGCATGCTGCTCCTCTCGGGAGGAATCGACTCCCCAGTAGCTGGATACATGATGGCGAAAAGAGGACTTCGCGTGGAGGCGGTCCACTTCGAGTCCTTCCCCTATACAAGCGAGATGGCAAGAGATAAGGTCATCAGACTCGCAAGAACAATCGCGGCTTATACGGGCGACGTGTACGTACACGTAGTGTCCCTGACGCATATACAGGAGGAGCTCGTCAAGCATTGCGACGAGGATTATTTTACGCTGCTTTTGCGCAGATATATGATGACGATCGCAAGCAAGCTTGCCGCAGACCACGATAGCAAATGTCTTATCACGGGAGAAAGTCTTGGACAGGTCGCGTCGCAGACAATGGAAGCGATCGCAGTCACCGATAACGCGGCATCTATCCCCGTTCTCCGTCCTTGCATTGGAATGGACAAGGAGGAGATCGTCGAGATTTCGAGAAAGATCGGCACGTTCGATATTTCTATTGAACCCTTTGAGGATTGCTGTACGGTATTTACCCCCAAGCATCCGAGAACCAAGCCCGTGCTTGAAAAGGTACTCGTTGAGGAGAGGAAATTGGATTTCGAAGCTCTTGTGGAGGAAGCCATCAAGGGTGCATATACCGTAAGAGCAGAGGCTTATTGATAAAAAGGAGAGGCTTTATGGAACAGAAATATTACAGAATGAATATCGCGGGACTTGATCGCGATCTGCCGATCTGTCCCCTTAACGACAGCCTTATGATCGCGGGATTCGTTATTTTCGGCGATCCCGAGTTGACGACTGCGTGCGCAGAGAATTTGCTGAAAAAAGCCCCCGAGTACGATTATCTTATCTCGGCAGAGGCAAAGGGAATACCGCTTGTGCACGAGATGGCTCGTCTTGCGGGAAATCAGAGATACTTTCTTGCAAGAAAAGCACCGAAGCTCTATATGACGGGAGTTTTCGGAGTCGAGGTCAAGTCGATAACCACGGCAGCTACACAGCATCTTTATCTTGATAAGGCAGATGCCGAAATGATGAAGGGCAAGAGAATACTTATCGTCGACGACGTCATTTCCACGGGAGAATCGCTCCGCGCGATCGAAGCGCTCGTTGATCAGGCAGGCGGCGAGATAGTCGGGAAAATGGCGATTCTTGCCGAGGGAGACGCGGCGAACAGAGACGATCTTATCTATCTTGAAAAGCTGCCGCTTTTCACCGCAGACGCACAGCCTATCGCTTGACATTGCGTGATTTTACAGAAAGGATTTTATAAAAATGGCAGAATTTTTGACTAACGAAGACAAAAGAACTTGTTATTGCGCCGAAGTAAATGAAGGCATGATCGGCGAAAAGGTATGCGTAATGGGTTGGGTCCAGAGACAGAGAGACCTTGGCGCACTTATATTTATAGACCTTCGCGATCGCACGGGAATCGTTCAGCTCGCGTTCGACGACAAGACCGACAGAGAGGTCTTTGACAAGGCATTCTCCTGCCGCGCAGAATACGTTCTCGCGGTTCACGGAACCGTCCGCGCAAGAGGAGAGGGCGCGATCAATACCAACATCCCCACAGGTAAGCTTGAGATATACGTTGAGAGCATGAAGGTTCTCTCCGCGGCACAGACCCCTCCCTTTGAGGTCAGCGACTCGAAGAAGGTAAAGGACGAGACCGCGCTCAAATTCCGTTACGTAGATCTCCGTCGCCCCGAGCTTCAGAAGAATATCAAGATGCGCCACGATATCGCGCGCGTCGCAAGAGAATACTACTACGAGAACGGTTTTTACGAGATCGAAACACCTATGATGATCAAGGCGACCCCCGAGGGCGCAAGAGACTATCTCGTTCCCTCGAGAATCCATAAGGGAAGCTTTTACGCGCTCCCTCAGTCGCCCCAGATCTATAAGCAGCTGCTTATGCTTTCGGGATTTGACCGCTACATTCAGCTCGCTCGCTGCTTCAGAGACGAGGACCTTCGCGCTGACCGTCAGCCCGAATTTACCCAGATAGACCTCGAGATGTCCTTCGCTACAATGGAGGATATCATGTCTATGAACGAGGGCTTTATCAAGAGGGTCTTCAAGGAGGTTCTTGACGTAGAGATCGAAACTCCTATGCAGAGACTTACCTTTGCCGAGGCAATGGACAGATACGGCTCCGACAAGCCCGATACCAGGTTCGACATGGAGATACAGAACATCTCCGAGGCGGTTAAGTCGAGTGAGTTCGTAGTATTCAAGTCCGCGATCGAGAACGGCGGAAGCGTACGTTGCATCGTTGCAAAGAATGCGGCGGCAATCCTTACAAGAAAAGAGATCGACAAGCTGACCGAGCACGCAAAGGGAATTGGCGCAAAGGGACTTGCATACGTCCGTTGGGCAGATGAGGCTCCCAACTGCTCGTTTGCGAAGTTTATGACTCCCGAGGAGCTTGACGCCATCTATGCGGCAGTCGGCTTTGAAAAGGGCGACGTAATGCTTATCTGCGCAGATAAGGATAAGGTCGTGCTCCCCACCCTCGGCGCGCTCAGAAACATCCTCGGTAAGAAGCTTGACCTCATTCCCGCAGGCAAGTTCAACTTCCTGTGGATCACCGAGTTCCCCTTCTTCGAGTGGAACGAAGAAACGCAGCATTGGGATGCTATGCACCACCCCTTCACGATGCCTCTTGAGGAATGCTTGCCCCAGCTTGAGAGCGATCCCGGAAGCGTCAGAGCAAAGTGCTACGACATGGTTCTCAACGGAACCGAGCTTCTTTCGGGCTCCATCCGTATCACCGACTGGCAGCTTCAGGAAAAGATGTTCAAGGCTCTTGGACTTACCCCCGAGGAGATCGAGGCAAAGTTCGGATTCCTTGTTGAAGCATACAAGTACGGTGCGCCTCCTCACGGCGGCTCGGGTATGGGACTTGACCGTCTTGCAATGGTTATGTCGGGTGCAGACAGCCTGCGCGACGTTCTTGCCTTCCCGAAGGTTCAGAACGCAAGCGAGCTTATGTCGGGTTGCCCCGCTCCCGCAGACGCAAAGGCACTGTCAGATCTTTCCATCGCGGTCGTCGAAGAAGAATAATAGATTTTTATGCCCCGTCGATTGATCGACGGGGCACCTTTTGATCCAATAACTTTCAACTTACGCGTGTCGCATGCTGAAATTTATTGTGATCGGGTCCATTCTGAATTTTTATTAAAACTATTGACAGAACGAAATTTTTGATATATAATAGGAGAGGATCCGATACATTCGGACGATAAATTATACGGAGGTTTTTGAAATGAAAAAGATTGTAGTGTCGCTTTTGCTTATATTAAGCATGCTTTTGGCTTTGGCTGCTTGCGACATAGGCGGAAAGAAGGATGATCCCGAGAAGAATATCGATCATTTGATATCTTCCTTGAACGAGGGAACTAATTTCGAAGAGATCAAGACGAACACCCAGCCTATTGACGTGGAAGAGCTTCTCGCAAAGGTAAAGGAGCTTGAGTTTGAAATTAACGCAACTGCTACTATGGATGGCGAGAGCGAGGACCTGTACGCAGGTATGAAGGATATGGTCCTGTATTCGAAGACGGGAGAATACGGCGCAGACCAGTATGTTTTCATTGAAGATGACTGGACGATGGTCAATGTGTACGGATACGAAGGTGAATACTCCGGATACGTAGATGTAAGTCTTAAGGAAATGGTCGATATGTTGACTTCGCTCGAAGGCGAAGAGACGACTACTCCTGAGGAGGATACAGATACAGCCACTGCTATGGTTGAGAGTATTCTCAAGGCCATTATGGAGGCAGAGCTTCCCGATGCGACCGCAGATGATATTGAATATAAGGATGGCAAATATTATCTCGCAGAGGATTATATAAAGAATGTTCTCGACAAGTGTATTGACGTTGTATTCGACGAGCTTGGTGAGCTTGGAATGCCCGAGAGCGAGCTCCTTGATTATAAGGCGGCAATTAAGGGATACCTTGATTACATAAACGTTAAGGTGTACTATTACGTTGAACTTGAAGAGATCACGGGTATCGGTATGTCCCTTACAGTCGATGAGACCTTCGCGGCAGAAAAGCTCGAATACAGCGATATCGCAATTTCCTTTGAGATCTGTATCGACAAGGTCGCTTTTGATGTTCTCGTTGCGAATGAAGACGATGTTATTGTAGATGCAAGTGCTTCTCTTGAGTTCACTACCGATAAAGATGACGAAATCGAAACGCTTAAGCTTGACGTTGATGCAAAGGTGAAATCTGTCGAATACAACTGGGATGAGTCCACTGGTAGTTCCGTTGAGACATCCAAACTTGTCACCATCAAGGCTGATCTTGATTTTGACTTTGCCGCTATGGAAAAGGGCAAGGGTGAATTTATATCCCTCTCTTTAGATTATTCTGACGGTGTGAACGGCGCAAATGTCTCTGTTAAGGCAGATTCCTCTGAAAATGGAGATAAGATCTCTTGTGACGCTACAATCACAGCTAAGGGTGGCTCGGATACTGATAGTGTAGCCGTTAAGTTTGACGCGAACATGAAGTCGGCAAGCAATATGCCTACAGTTCCTCAGGGCGCCATCGATGCAAAGGATGCCGCTATTGAAGAGTATAATAAAGGCTACGATTGGTGGTACTGATAAATATAAAAAACAGCCGCGAAAGCGGCTGTTTTTTTCGTTAATCTATTGAAAAAGCGCGAAGAAAGTGATATACTAAAAACAAACGTATCCAACAAGGCTTTGCGTCGTTGGAACAATGTATACAATCAAGTCAAACCGAGAGGTATATTATGTATCGAGAAATATCCAAATTTATACTCTACCGTGATTCGCTGAACGGCACAATATTGTCCGAGCTTGGCAAGGTCTTTGAGGACTTTGACAACAACAGCGCCACCGATGACAATCTGCGAACCCGAGTTTACGCGCAGGTGCGCCGGCTTTTAGAGCTTGCTACAAAATACGGATTTGATAACAATCTTTGGCACAATTATCTCACGTTTTTGATCATCACCGACGAAAATCCCTTCAGCTTGACCTACGAAAAGGCAGGAATTCAGGAGGGAACGGTCAACGGCTTTGCTATAAACGATTTTTCGGTATTCAAGTCACTTTTTGATTTTGATTTTGCTCCAATCGAGCAATCGCTTGGAATAAATTGCTTCAGCGTGCTCTCAAATTATCAGGCGATAGAAAAAAGAGAGCAGATATATAACAAAAACGTAAGCGAAAAGGTAAGAGCGCTCAGCGCACGTATCGAAAATGCGGTGAACGGTAAGGAGATATTCAAGGTCGTTGCCGAGTTTTATAAGGATTTTGGCGTTGGTATGTTCGGACTCAACAAAGCGTTCAGGATCGAGACCGACGAGAGCTGCTCCACGCTCAAATTCCGCGCTATTACAAATATGCAGGCGGTGCACTTAGACGATCTTATCGGTTACGAGCCCCAAAAGCGAGCTCTTGTTGACAACACCGAAGCATTTGTCAGCGGCAAGCCCGCGAATAATCTGCTCCTCTACGGAGATAGCGGAACGGGAAAATCGACGAGCATCAAAGCAATAGTAAACCAATATTATGATCGCGGTTTGCGAATGATAGAGATATATAAGCACCAGTTCGGCTGTCTCTCGAAAATAATCAGCGAGATAAAGAACCGCAATTATCGCTTTATTATTATATGGACGACCTTTCCTTCGAGGAAAGTGAAATAGAATATAAGTATCTCAAGGCAATAATAGAGGGCGGCGTTGAGACTAAACCGGATAACGTGCTTATATATGCAACCTCAAATCGTCGTCATCTTATCAAGGAAACCTGGAACGACAGAAACGATATGTCGACTAAGAACGATATCCACCGTTCCGAAACCATTGAGGAAAAGCTTTCTTTGGTCAACCGTTTTGGCGTGTCAATCGGATTCTTTAAGCCCACAAGGCCCGAATTTGACGCCATGGTGCTTGCTCTTGCCGCGCGTCATCCCGAAATAACCATGGATAAAGAACAGATCGTTGCCGAAGCGCACAAATGGGAGATGCTTGGTGGGGGAATATCGGGAAGAACAGCCCAGCAGTTTGTAAACTACCTCTGTGGGCTGGCAAAATAACACTCATAAAAAGTTTAAAAGCAGGGACTTTATAAGAAGCCTCTGCTTTTATTTTTTTGTGCTTGCCATGTTGATAAAATATTTGTCGAATTTTGGGCGATTTTTCGCAATTTGTTCCGCTATTGGACTTGCAAAAGCCGAGAGATTGTGATATAATTTATAATGAGTAATAATATGGGTAAGTCTGCCCATATAGCAAAACGAAGGAATTTTGTTATGAAGATAATTCTCGCTTCAAAATCTCCGAGAAGAAAAGAGATACTTGAAAATCTTGGATTGAAATTTGATATAGTTACGGCTGATGCCGATGAAAGCAGTGATATCACCGATCCCGAGGAGCTAGTTATGACTCTTGCCGCAAGAAAAGGCAGAGCCGTTATCGAAAAGCTGGCCGATAAGAGCGATTGTCTTGTAATCGCGTGCGACACTTTGGTGTATGCCGATGGAGAGTTTCTCGGAAAACCAAAGGACAAAAGCGACGCAGAGAGAATGATAAGATTGCTTTCGGGAAAGAAGCACTCGGTCGTAAGCGGGATTTATCTTTATCTTAATGGCAAGGAAGTCGGCGCGGCGGCGCAAACGAAGGTTGCGTTTGACGAGATGACCGATGCCGAAATAGAGCGGTACGTTAGTAGCTCCGAGCCGTACGATAAGGCGGGCGGATATGCGGTGCAGGGACTTGCAAGCGTTTATATAAGCGGACTTGAGGGCGATTATTTCAACGTCGTCGGTCTGCCCGTAAATCTTCTCTGTAAAACGCTGAAAAAAGAGTTTAACTTAAATATAAACGACATAAGATAATAAGAGAGAAAAAATCTGTAGAAAGGAGGGGGAATATGCCAAAGCACGTAGGACTTGACCTTGGAACGTCAAATACGAGAATGTTTATAAAGGGCAAGGGAATAATCTTGCGTTCTCCGACGGTCGTAACCGTTGATAAGAATAAGGATGTAGTAGTTGCGCTCGGTAGCGATGCAAAAAAGATGATAGGCAAGACCCCCTCCAATATGGAAGCATACAGACCTATCAGAAACGGCGTGGTGGCTGATTTCGAGGTCACGGCGCTGATGCTTCACGAGTTCTTCTTGAGGACCGAGGCGCTCTCGCTCTTCAACCGCCCCGTAGTGCTGGTCAGCACGCCCGAAAACTGCACAGAGGTCGAAAAATTGGCAGTCGAGAACGCGATTTTTGCCGCAGGAGCAAAAGCTGTGGGAATGGTTGGTTCGTCTATGGCAGCGGCAGTCGGCGCAGGACTTAAGATCAACAGTCCTCGCGGTTGTATGATAGTCGATATCGGCGGTGGTATGACACAGGTTGCCGTGATCAGCTCGGGCGGCATAGTTCGCTCAAGAGCCGTCAAGCTCGCGGGGGATAAGCTCGATGCCGCAATCATTAATAATTTGAGAATGAAAAAGGATCTTTACGTCGGAGAAATGACGGCAGAACTGCTCAAGGTAAGGCTTGGCACGGCTCTTCCCGAGGCTAACAGAGGTCTGTTGGACGTAAGCGGACGAAACGAAAAGCTGAAATGTGCGCAAACGGTAAGGGTTGGCTCCGACGATATCTACAATGCGATACATACCGCGCTCGAAGCGATCTGCAGAACCATTACGAGCGTGCTTGAAAGCACTCCTCCTGAGCTTGCGGGCGACATTTCAGACTTTGGCATTATGCTTGTCGGCGGCGGAGCAAATATAAACGGAATAGCGGAGCTTATAAATAAGAAAACAGGGCTGCGCGTTACGACCGCTAAAAATCCTATGGACTGTGAGTGTATAGGTATTGCAAAGCTTATTGAGAAGCCCTCGATAATTCCGGGGGGAATACTTTACAAAAACCGCTGATGCGGCGTTTTGAACGGAGGCATACTTTGAATAACGAAATTTTTGATTTTGAGAATCGGGTCGGAGAAGACCAGCCCGAAGCTCTTACAGTGGATATACGAGAAGAAAAACGCAATTTTTCCCGACTTGGATTTGGATTGGCGCTCTATACGTTGGTATACCTTGCCGTTGCGCTAGTGATACAGATAGTGGTTCTTGCTGTTAACAGTGATCTTTTTAACAGTACTCTGTTTATGAATATGATCTCTCCGATATCGCTGTATCTGTTTGCATTGCCGATCCTTTTGCTCGTTATTGGCAGAATGAAGGCAGAAAGGCCCGAGAAGAAAAGGATGAGCGTTAGCGTGTGGCTGCTTATACTTCTCATAAGCTTTGGCTTAATGTATATCGGAGCGTACACGGGAAATATCTTTATGGCCATCGTGTCGAAAATAGCAAAGTACGACTACAGCAACGGTTTGACCAGTCTTATTGATTACGACAAATTGTGGATAACCGCTATTTTCGTGGTAATAGTTGCTCCGATCGGCGAGGAGCTTGTATTCAGAAAGCTTATAATCGACCGCACGAAGAAGTACGGAGGGTTTGCAAGTATATTCTTCTCGGCGCTCGCGTTTGGACTTATGCACGGCAATTTTTATCAGTTTTTCTATGCCTTTGCGGTGGGACTTGTCTTCGGATACGTCTATTACAATACGGGCAAGATATGGTTGTCGATCGGATTGCACGCCGCCCTCAATTTCATAGGAAGTATACTTACGGCATATCTTTCGAGCGGAATTGAAAACTCTGAGCTCCTCAACAATCCCGAACTGACTGAATCGGAAATGATGCAGGCGCTTGTGACCGATTCTTTGCCGCTGTTTGCGCTTTTCGTGTTCTTCTCCGTCGTTATCGCTGCGATGGTGTGTGCGATAGTTATCCCTATCGTGCTTCGCAAGAGAATAACGCTTAAGGGCTCGGAGATTGGGTTGACGAAGGGACAGACATGGAGTGTTATGTTCGCAAATTGCGGAGCTATCGTGATGTTGGTCGTCTATTTGCTTGAATTTGCACTCAATCTGATCCCCGGACAGTAATTTAACCATTAATTCAGCGTGAAATAGCCCTTTTGAAAACAATTTTCGCGCTAAAACATTTGCCTTTGCGATAATTTTATCAAAATCATTTGTGCCGCAGTATGCGGCGGAATGGACTTTAATATGCAAATAAAGGACAGGAAAATACCGATCCGTATTGCCTGCATAGCGATATTTTTCGTAGTTGTCTGCTTAGTATATTTTATTCGTATGTTCAACGTGATATCAAATGCCGATGCGAGTGAAAAAATAAACACTGACAGATATTACGAGCGACGCGAGCCGATACAAGCCGTGCGCGGAGAGATATACGACCGCAACGGAAATTTGCTTGTGTATAACGAATATACCTACGATTTCGTTTTTGATTACGACGCTATGGCGGCAACGCAGACCGACCGTAATTATGCGATATTGCAGGCAGACTATGCGCTCACGGCAACGGGAAATAACGACAAAAGAACAGAGTCGAGCTTTCCGTTTGAGGGTGCGTACCCGAATTATACGTACAGCCAAGAGGCAAGGGATACCGATTCAAATATATATTACCGATTGCTCAAAAGGATAGCTGTGAATGAGATCGAGGATAGTGAGGCAGTCGACACGGATAAGCTGACCGTATCGTATCTTGAAAAATTCTACGCAGAGGCTCCCGATGAGTTCCCAACGGAGCAGGAGATAGTGGATTGGTATATTTCAAGATACAGTCTTGACGCGACCGATACGAGTGGTGAGAGATTATTCACCGATAAACAAATAGACACAATCCTTAAGGTCAGATACGATATGGAGGTCGCTGACTTTTCGATATATAACCGCTACGTTATGGCAAAGGATATCGACGTTGTTTTTATAACCTTCGTTGAGGAAATGAACGTAGTCGGTGCGGACTTCGCCGTTGAGAGCTCGAGAGCCTACAAGTATCCTGGCTACGCCTCGCATCTGCTTGGCAGAACGGGAGCTATTCCCACGGGAGAGTGGGAGCATTATCAATCACTTGGCTATCAGATGAACGACGTGGTCGGACTCGACGGCTGCGAGCAAGCGTTTGAGGAATATCTGCGAGGCATTGACGGAGTCAAGGTCATAGTCGAGGACAAAAACGGAAATATTATTGATAGCTATATCGAGCGTGAAGCAGTGGCAGGAAATGACGTCTACCTTACGATAGATATCGACCTTCAGATAGCTGCCGAGGATGCACTTAAGCAATCAGTTGAGGCACTCTCTAAGCAGGAGGGCGGCGCTATCACGGCAACCGATCCCGACACGGGAGATGTGCTAGTTTTGGCATCGTATCCAACGTACGATCTTTCCACCTATACACAAGACTATAATTCCTTATCTAGCGACCCAAGATTTCCCCTTTACAACAGAGCGCTTTTAGGACTTTATGCCCCGGGCTCGACCTTTAAGCTGGGTATGGTTGCTGCGGGAGTAGATAGTCATACCATAGATCCGCTTTCGTACATATATTGCGGCGGAGAATATACGTATTACGCAAGCTCGGGCTTTGCGCCTAACTGTTGGGTGTATCCGGGCAAGCACGGATATATAAACGCAACTGGTGCTCTGGAGGTGTCGTGCAACTGCTATTTTTACGAGCTTGGCAGATTGATGGACATCTATATGATGAACGAATACTGCACGGCGTACGGACTTGGCTGCTATACGGGAATCGAGCTCAACGAATATAAGGGAATATTGGCAGGACCCGCGTACAGAGAGGAGCACGGCGGCCGCGCGTGGTGGCAGGGAGATACCATATCGGCGGCTATCGGTCAGTCTGATAATTCATATACCCCTATGCAGCTCTCGGTGTACGTTTCCACCGTGCTCAACGGGGGAACAAGATATTCGGCACATCTGCTCAAGGAGGTCAGATCCTACGACGGAGCACTGGTTTATGAATATGCCCCCGAGGTGTTGAGTAAAATATCCCTGTCGAGCGAGGCGGTCAAGACCGTTGAGTCGGGCATGCGACAAATGGTCGAGGGATCGGCGTCGGTCTCCTCGTATATGTCGAAGATTCCCGTTAAGGTCGGAGGAAAGACGGGTACTGCACAGCTAGGTGGAAATCTGACAGATAACGGTCTGTTTGTTTGCGCCGCACCCTATTCAAATCCCGAGATCATAGTGACCTCGGTCATCGAAAAAGCGGGAGGCGGTACGTACGCTTCAAAGGCCGCGGCAGCAGTGCTCGAGGCATATTACAATGATTAAAGAAAAACGGTTCCGCATGTGCGGAACCGTTTTTGGTATGAGTTTATTCAAATAGCTTTTCCTTGTAAACGCCATCTGCGATCAGCTTCTTAAAGGACTCTATCACGTAATCCTTGTCCTCCTTGTAGGTGACTCCGAACCACTTGTCCTCGGTCTTGAGAACCTTGACCGTTGCCGTACCGTCCTCGAGCATGTTGCCAATGATCGTCGGAAGCAGATATTCGGACTTCATCTCTTTCGAGTTGCCGCTTGCAAGGAAGTCGATAAAGCCGCCCTCAAGCCTGTCGATAAATTTCGGGGAGAACGCCCACATATTCATGGAAACGAGTGCGTCGGTGTCGACGGGACGTTTGCTGCCATCTTTTTCCTCAACGTAAGCCGTGCCGTTTTCTCCCTTGTAGATATTGGAGGTCTCAACGATAGAGGAAAGGCTGTTATTTTCATCAACCGAGCAGATACCGCGCGTTACCGCACCGTTGTCGGAGAGCGTGTTGCCGAGAATAAATCCGGGCATAGCGATGTCAAGCACGTCCTCACGCGAGGTGTCCATTTTGTTTACGATATAATCGTGAAGCTTTACGTATGCGTCCTTGCCATAGTAGTCGTCGGCGTTGATGACAAGCGCAGGCGTGTCGACGATTCCCTTGCATGCAAGAACTGCGTGACCCGTGCCCCAGGGCTTCGTTCTGCCCTCAGGATTTTTAAATCCACCGGGAAGATTCTCTACCTCCTGGAAAGCGTAAGCGCAGGGACAGATCTTTTCGATGCGATCACCGATTATTCTGCGGAAATCTTCTTCAAGATCCTTGCGAATGATAAATACTACCTTGTTGAAGCCCGCCTCAAGTGCGTCGTGGATCGAATAATCCATAATTATCTCGCCCGAAGGGCCTACAGGAGCAAGCTGCTTGATGCCGCCGCCGAAACGCGAGCCTATACCTGCCGCCATAATTATAAGTGTTGTTTCCATAAATTATCCTCGTTTTACTATTTTTACACGTTAATTTTACTATGCAAAATTCCCATAGTCAATAGTTTTGTCATTTTTGAGTGAAAAGAACACTAATTTTAAAAAAATTGATCAAAAATCGCAATCAACCCATATTTTCGGGCAGCTTTTTGCCGCCGAGAATATGAAAATGAAGATGCTTAACGCTCTGACAGCCGTCCTCACCCACATTAGTGATAACACGGTAGCCGTTAGCAAGACCGCAAGCCGCCGCGACCTTCGGAATAGCCTCAAATACTGCGCTGACCGATGCAGAGTTTTCTGCATTTACACAGTCTGCGGATTCTATATGCTCGCGGGGAATAACAAGTACGTGAACAGGCGCTTGGGGGTTAATATCCTTGAATGCATAGACCTTTTCGTCCTCGTAAACCTTCGCGGAGGGGATCTCTCCCGCAATTATTTTACAAAACAAACAAGACATTTTTTGATCTCCTTTTCGATAAATCTTCTTTACAAAACCGTATCGGTCTGCTATAATAAAAGCAGGATCGGCTCTACAAGAATATTTTATCACAAAAGCCGACCGATGTCAATACGAAAAAGGGTCTGTACAGATGTTGAAAAATAAAGATTTGTGGACGTATCTGCAAAAAAGTGACAAAAAAATATTGATGTACGGCATGGGGAACGGAGCCGACAAGATTCTGTCGGTTTGCGAACGCTACGGCATAGAGATCGCTGATTTTTTTGCCAGCGACGGCTTTGTAAGAGGGCATTTGTTCCACGGAAAAAGAGTTTTGTCGTATTCCGAGGCCAAAGAGAAATACGGCAGTGACAATATGATTATTTTGCTCTCATTCGCCTCGTCCTTGCCTGACGTTTTGGGGAATATTTACCGTATTGCCTCCGAATGCGAGCTTTATGCCCCCGACGTCCCCGTCTGCGGCGACAATCTCTTTAATTATGAGTTTTACGCCGAAAACGAAGAAAAATTCGATCAAGCCGAGGGCCTGCTTTGTGACGAAAAGTCAAAAGAGGTATTTAGGTCGGTCGTGAACTACAAATTAAGCGGAGATGTCTGTTATCTGAAAAATTCCCACTCGGATTTTTCCGAGGTCTACCATCTGCTTGGCGCAGAGAAATTTGAGCACATAGCCGACCTTGGCGCGTATAACGGCGATACGCTTCGTGAGATAACTCCATTCTCCCCGAAATTAAAGAGCGCAATAGCGTTCGAGCCCGACCGCAGAAATCACAAAAAGCTTTCCGAATATTCTGAAACGGTCGAAGATTTCAAAATCACACCTCTCAAAATCGCCGCGTGGTCGGACAGAGCGATCTTGTACTTCGACGGAAGCGGAAACCGCAATTCGTCGCTTGTCTCGGGAGCGCAGATGCCCGTCACCAAGCAGCCGAAGATAGTCGAGACTGATGCAGATTCGCTCGACAATATCCTTGACGGAAAAGGGATAGACTATATCAAATACGACGTCGAGGGTTCGGAAAAGGAAGCCATATTGGGCTCGCTCAAAACGATCGAGGCGCATCGCCCCGCGCTTATGATATCACTCTATCATAGAAGCGAGGACATCTTTGAACTTCCCTTAATGATACACGAGCGTTTCCCCGAATATAAATTTTATATACGCAGAAGACAATATATTCCCGCATGGGATACGGTGCTCATCGCCGTGAAATAATAAATTTGTGCCGCGCAGGCGGCGGAATGGAGATTTTTATGAGAATTTCAGTAATTACAGGCGCATCCTCGGGTATGGGAAGAGACTTCGTCAGAATGATCGACAAGATCGAGGACTGTGACGAAATTTGGGTGATAGCAAGAAGAAAGGACAAGCTCGAGGAGCTGAAAAGCGAGACAGAGAAAACGATCCGCCCCATTGAGCTCGACCTCTCGGTAAACGAGAGCATCGAAAAGTACGGTGAGTTGCTGAAGGAAGCGGACGCACAGGTCGTCTCTCTCGTCAACGCGGCAGGCTTTGGCAAATTCGGCAGCTTCGAGGACATTCCTCTTGCCGAGCAAATGAATATGATCGACCTCAACTGTAAGGCTCTTATGGCGGTGACCTATCTCACTCTGCCCTATATGCCCGAGGGCAGTAAGGTATATCAGCTCGGCTCACTGTCGTCCTTCCAGCCCGTGCCCTATATCGCGACCTATGGCGCGACCAAGGCGTTCGTTCTGTCGCTTTCCCGCGCGCTCAATAAGGAGCTCAAGAGCCGTAAGATCAAGATGATCTCGGTTTGTCCGGGCTGGGTCAAGACCGATTTCTTCGACCGCGCCGTGAGCGACGATACCATAAAATATTACAATAAGTTCTTCACGTCCGAGGAGGTCGTCAACCGCGCAGTCCGCGATATGAATCGCGGTAAGGACGTCTCGGTCTGCGGCGCGCAGATCAGAGGACAGGTGCTATTGACAAAGCTCCTGCCGCATAAGCTCGTTATGAGCATCTGGTGCAAGCAGCAGAAGAAGTGATTGTTTGGGACAAGTAGGAGGGGGAAGAGACCTTTTTCCCAAAAAGGTCTCTTCCCCCTCCTGCACCTCCCCATCTTCCAAAAACCCTCGAAAAATGTGTAAAAACTTTAAAAATCCTATGACCGATCCTGCGCGCAAGATAATGGATACTGTTCGCAAAAAAGCAAAATCATATAAGTCCATACCCTAAAAGCGTCTCTTTGAGCTTGGCGCGGTTTTTCTCCCCGGTCTCGCACATAGGAAGTCGCATTTCGGCAGAGCAAAGCCCCATGAGCGACAAAGCGGTTTTGACAGGTATCGGGTTGACCTCGCAAAACATCATTTTCATCAGCTTAAGATATTTTTCGTGCAGACGGCGGCATTTCTTTGTGTCGCCGTCAAACCATTTGTTGCAAAGATCGGTCATTTCGCGAGGAATGATATTTGAAACGACAGATATCACACCCTTGCCGCCAAGCGCAAGCAGAGGCAGTGTCTGGTCGTCGTTCCCCGAATACACGTCAAGATCGTCTCCATACTCCGAAATAAGCTCTGCAACTGCCGAGATGTTTCCCGACGCCTCCTTGACCGCAACGATATTTTCGTGCTTTGCAAGCTCGTGGTACACGGGCATCGTTATATTACAGCAGGTTCGCGTCGGCACGTTGTAGAGAATGATAGGACAGCGCGCCGCATCGGTGATCTTCAGATAGCTTTGGATAAGACCTCGTTCGGTCGCTTTGTTGTAATATGGCGTAACGACGAGCAAGGCGTCGTAGCCGAGCTCCGAGGCAAAGCGCGACATTTGAACTGCGTGCATAGTATCGTTAGACCCCGTGCCCGCTATCATTGGCACTCTGCCGTCGGCCTTTTCGAGCGCAAATTGCAAAATCGCCTTATGTTCATCGTCTGAAAGAGTACAGCTTTCTCCCGTCGTGCCGCATATAACCAAAGCGTCAATGCCGCTATTTATTTGAAATTCGATAAGCTTGCCCAGACTTATGTAGTCAACCTCTCCGTTCAATATTGGAGTCACAAGCGCGGTCGCAACACCCGCAAATATGCTTTTTTTATTTTTGCTCATAAAATATCCCCCTTTAAAGCTAAAAATGTGTGTTTTTGTATTGCAAATAAGGTGTGTCTGTGGTATAATCATAATGAATAATTATATATTAAAGTGTATGCCACCCGAGGCGATTTCGTCACGGAATGGCTGTCTTGGAGAAAAAATGAACGAAGAAAAAAAGGTAATTATAAACGAAAAAAAGCCCACCGATCTGCTCACGGCGGATTTTGACTACTATCTGCCCGAGGAGCTGATCGCGCAGCACCCTGCGGAGAAGCGCGACCACAGTCGCCTTATGGTGCTTGACAGAGCAGAAAACACCATAGAACATAAGCACTTTTACGACATCCTCGATTACATAAATCCGGGCGACGTGCTCGTCGTCAACGATTCCAAGGTCATCCCCGCACGAATCTACGGTCATGTCGAGGGAAGAGAGGAAGCGCTCACCGAGCTGCTTTTGCTCCGTCAGGGCGAGCTTGACACCTGGGAATGCCTTGTCAAGCCGGGCAAGCGCGCAAGGGTAGGAATGAGGCAGGTCTTTGGCAACGGCGCTCTTGTAGGCGAGGTCAAGGAGATAACCGAGGAGGGCAACCGCCTCATCAAATTTGACTACGACAAGGAAAAATACGAAAACATATACAACGTGCTCCACGAGATAGGACTTATGCCCCTGCCACCCTACATAACCGAGCAGCTTCAGGATAAAAGCCGCTATCAGACCGTCTACGCCAGAGAAAACGGCTCGGCGGCAGCGCCTACGGCAGGCTTGCATTTTACCGAGGAATTGCTTGCGAAGCTTAAAGAAAAGGGTGTTGCAATAGCTCCCGTAATGCTCCACGTCGGACTTGGCACGTTCCGTCCCGTAAAGGCGGACAGACTTGACGAGCACGTGATGCACACCGAGTTTTTCTCGGTCTCAAAGGAGAGCGCGGACATTATAAATTCCCGTCGTGCCGCGGGCGGAAGGGTCATTTGTGTCGGCACGACGTCCTGCCGCACGCTTGAAAGCGCCTCGGACGAGCAGGGCATTGTTCACCCGATGAATGCCGACACGGGCATTTTCATCTACCCGGGATATAAGTTCAAGGCGGTTGATGCGCTCATTACAAATTTTCATCTGCCGCAGAGCACTCTTATAATGCTCGTTTCAGCCCTCTACGACAGAGAGCACATTATGGAGGCGTACAAGACCGCAGTTGATGAGAAATACAGATTTTTCTCGTTCGGCGACGCCATGTTTATTCAATAAACGGCGTAGACCTACACACAAAAATCGGAGGGTAAGTTTATGAAAAAGTTTATATTGATCCTGACGGCTTTGATCCTTTGCATATCAATGGTCTCTTGCGACGGTTCTTCAAAATCCGCGCTCGACAGAGGCGATGAGATCGTCGAACTCGTTTCAGAAATGGTGAAAAGCGATGAGTATATCAATATCATGCTTGGCAACGTCAGTTTATACGATGAGATATTAGCTGAAATTAAAGCGATGGACTTTTCAAAGGTAACTGCTATATACGATCTCAAGGTTTCTCAAGATGAGCTGATTGAAATAATGGGAGCAAATCGCGGGGATATTGATAAGCTCCCAAAGTCTTTGAAAGATAGATTCGTTCGGGGATTGGGTTCTTCGCTTGCCTCTCATATCAATTCCAAAGCAGGCACCGAGGAGCTTGTGATCTCTTCGCTATTTAACGCAAGCAAATGTTATGTGGACAAAAGCATCAAGGAAAATCAATATCTCTTGTATGTTTTTGAATCGGGATATTCGATGCTTATCTCTTTCATTCCTCACGAGGATGGGGCAGTCACGGCATCGGGTAGCTTGATCCTGAAAGATATGTTAGAGTTTGATACAGCCGATAAGGTCGAAGCCTCGTTCATAGCTTTGGGAATCAAAACGATCACCGCGACGAAATTAAAGTAAACGCAAAAAAGAGGTTTGTTATGAACAACTCAATCCACCTTCTGCACTCCCAAACTCCAATACAGATGGAGAGCTTCATCATAACGACCGAGAGCGGCAAGATCATCGCGATAGACGGTGGTCACCGAGAGGACGCGAGATATTTCGTCGACTATCTCAAAAAGCTGACGGGAGAGATAAAGCCGCGCATTGACGCTTGGTTTCTCACCCATTCGCACAAGGACCACGTCGGTGCATTCTTCGAGGTCGTACAAAATATGAGCGATGAGATCGAGATAGGTAAGGTTTATTATAATTTCCCCTCGGTGCAGTTTCTGCTGAGAGGACACGATCGCAACGCGGCAAAGACTGCAGAGGAGTTTTATAGCCTCCTGCCACTGTTTGCCGATAAAACCTGTATTGTCTCAGGCGGTGACACGTACGAGATCGGAGAAGCAAAATTTGAGATACTTTACACCACCGATCCCGAGATCACGTCAAACGTGACAAATAACTCGTCAACCGTCTTCAAAATGACGCTTGGGGGGAAGACCGCGCTCTTTCTTGGCGACTGCGGCGCGGAGGCAGGCAATAAGATACTCACGAAATATGCAGGCACGAATATGCTTGACTGCGATATTTGCCAAATGGCGCACCACGGTCAGCAGGGTGTTTCGAAGGAATTTTATGAGGCTGTCAGACCCGAGATCTGTCTTTGGTGTACACCGAAATGGCTTTGGGAAAACGACGCAGGTAAAGGCTTCAATACCCACGTTTTCAAAACCGTAGAGGTTCGCGAATGGATGGAAGAGCTCGGTGTAAAAAAGAATTATATTGATATGGATGGAACGCAGGTATGTCCGCTTTGAACGAACAGAAAATTAAGATAATTGCGGTCACGGGACCTACCGCATCGGGCAAGACCGCGCTTGCAATAGAACTCGCCAAGCGCCTGGGCGGAGAGATAATATCCTGCGACTCTATGCAGATATATCGCACAATGGATATCGGCACGGCAAAGCCCACAAAGGACGAGCTTGCTGAGGTGCCTCATCACCTCATCGACGTATTGCCGCCCGACGCCCCCTATTCCTGCTCGGATTACGTTAAGGACGCAGAGAGGGCGGTTGAGGACATAGTTTCTCGCGGAAAGCTGCCGATCTTTTGCGGCGGCACGGGACTTTACCTTGACAGATTTTTGCGCGGAGGCAACGACGACGGCGCGGCTTGCGACGATAACCTTCGTGACGAATTAAAACGATTTGTCGACGAAAACGGTGCCGACGCGCTCTATGAGCGACTTGTAGAGCTTGACCCCGAAGCCGCGGCAACGATACATAAAAACAACGTCAAAAGAGTTATGCGCGCCGTTGAGATCTGCCTTGTAACAGGTCAGAAAAAGAGTGAGATTGATAAGAAAAACTCCGAAATAGTCGATAAATACGACCACAAGGTAATAACTCTCGCATTCCAAAACCGCGACCTGCTTTACGATAGGATAGAGCGCAGAGTCGATCTTATGATCGAGCATGGATTGCTCGACGAAACGAAACTGCTTATGGACGAGGGCGTTTTCGAGCGATCGCAGACCGCCGCGCAGGCAATCGGATATAAGGAATTGCTCCCATATCTGCGCGGCGAGGACAGCCTTGAAAATTGTGTCGAGGAGCTCAAAAAAGCGACCCGTCGCTACGCGAAAAGACAGACCACCTGGTTTTCGGGCAAGGACTACGCGCACAAGGTCTACGTCGACGACGGAAATAGTTTAAAAACATTTGAAGATATTGTAAATATTTCGATAAAACTCTTTTAATAAAGATAGTTTTATGTTATAATCAATATATATGTTCAAAAATGCGGCAATGTAAAGAGGGAAAAGAAAAGTGAGAAAGGCAAAAGGAGCAAGGGTATATAAGCAATCCGTTGTAAACGTTGTGATCCTTTTGGTCATTTTCGCTTTGTTTACGTATTTAGCAGTGCAGTTTGCACAGAATTTTTCTTCCTCTGTGTCGACCCAGCGCGCGCAAAAGGTCACGGATACGGAATTTGTGTATTTGGATGGTTACGTTTTCAGAAACGAGTCGGTCATATCAATGGCTGTCGATGGCGTGTGTGACTATTTTGTAGAAGACGGAGAGCGAGTCGGAGTACATCAGATTTACGCTGCGTTTTACTCTATGGAAGGACAGTCCCGAGATAAGATATCCGAGACCCAATCAAAGATCAACGACCTTTCGGGACGCATCGAAAGATTGAACACGGGTGCGTCGGTGAGTGGCGCTGTATCGGGAATGGCTCACGTCAATCAGACCTTGTCAACGTCGTATTATTCTTACGTGGATTCTGTTCTTAAAGGAGATTTCATATCGGCAGACAGTCACGGCGAGCTTGTGCTCGGAGCGCTTGTTAATTATTCCGTAATAACGGGCAGGGACGGTGTTGCCGAAAGCATAACGTCGTCGCTGAAAAAAGAAAAGCAGGATCTGCTCGACGACATCGGAGCTTCGGGCGAGCCTCTCGTCAGCGAAGAAGGATTTTATTTCTTCCGCGATACCGACGGATATGAAAACGTTTTCAACACGGCAGCGTTGGAGGGCTTGACTCCCGAAGGACTTGAAGATCTTGTGAAAAACAAAGCCGAAAAACACGGTGCAGATGTAATAGGCAGATCGGTACATAGCACAAATTGGTATATCGCCCTGCCTGCTGACGAAGCGACCTGCTTGTTGTTCTCGCTTGGCTTCAACTACGAGATCACCTTTGCAGGAGAGGGCAATAAGACCATACCGATGACTCTTGAGAATATATGCATAGATGAACACGGTGACGGTTATCTGCTTTTTTCAAGCAGGGATCTGTCCGCGGCAGGCAACTTTGACCGCGATCAGAGCGTAAAGATCAAGATGGGAACGGTTTCTGGATATAAAGTTCCGTCGGACGCGTTAACTGCGGTAAACGGAGAAAGAGGAGTTTATATTCTCGTTGGAAACGTGGTCAATTTCAGAAGAGTAATGGTCATAGGCGAGGGACACGGATATTACGTCGTTGCCACTTATGAGGACGCACAATCAGAGGGAAGTATCAGCAGCACCCCGTATTTGAATATAAACGACCTGATAATCACGTCAGGAAACGACCTGTATGACGGAAAGTTGATTGATTAAAATGGATTTGGCAGTTAACTATTCATATCTCGACGAAAACGTTGAGAAAATAAAAGATAAAATATCGGCAGCAGCAAAAAGAGCCGAAAGACAAGAGAACGAGGTCGTTCTTATGTCGGCAGTCAAGAGCGCTACTGTCGAGGAAATAAATTATATACATAAATCGCTCGATATCAACGACGTCGGTGAAAACCGTGTTCAGCAGCTGCTTGAGCGCTGGGATAAGTTGGATAGAGAGAATTTGAGAGTTCACTTTATCGGCTCACTCCAGACCAATAAGGTCAAGTATATAATCGATAAAGTGTATATGATACACTCGCTTGACTCCGAAAAACTCGCGTCCGAGATAGACAAGCAAGCAAAGAAGCACGGCATAGTGGCAAACGTGCTTGTCGAGATAAATTCTGGTAGCGAGGAAAGCAAGGGCGGAATAGCGTACGAGGATGCCGAGAGCTTTTGCTTGAGCCTTGCAAGATTTGAAAATATCAAGCTTTGCGGATTTATGACTATGGCGCCCAGATGCGAAAATAAAGAGGACTATTATCCGTATTTCCGCAAAACGAAAGAAGTCGCAGAATATATTTGGAATAACGCCCTCGGACACAGTGGCAAGCCCATAATTTCGATGGGAATGTCGGAAAGCTATGAGGAAGCGATAGAATGCGGCGCAACGATGGTCCGCGTCGGCAGAAGTATGTTCGCTAAATAAGAGAAAAATAAATTCTAAATACATCGGCTAATGCCTAAAAAAGAAAGGGAAAATTATGGAAAAACCTTGGTGGATGAAAAAGAAAAATGAACCCGCAACCGATTACGACGAAGATTACGACAGCATGTATTACGGAAAGACCGATCCCGACGAGGAATCCGACGAGGTTGAGTCTGACGCGGATCAGACCGTTGGAGTAGAGGAAGACGGCGATATTTCCGAGGTAAGAGTAGCTTGGTCGGAGGAGGATGCACAGGCAGTAGCCGAAGTGGAGCCTCTTCGCAAAAAGACCTTTACTCCCAAGACCTGCCAGGATAGCCGCGCAATAGTTGAAGCGTACAGAGACGGCAAGGTAGTCGTTATCTGCGTAGAGGAGCTCAACAAGGAAAACTTCCTTCGTTTGTTCGACTACGTAATGGGCGCAGTTCACGCGCTTGACGGCGAGCTTAGCCGAATCGACAGAGATACCGTGGTTCTTTTGCCCTACGGTACGGAAGAGGATATTGATATAGACGAGCTTGAGGAAGAGTTCGACGAAGAGATCGAAGAAAACGAGTGATCTTCGGGGGGGAGTTCCCCAATGAGTAAAAATACGCCAAGAGCCTCAAGAGAATGGAGATAGATACGTTGTTGCCTGAGCCTTTATACGTTTTGGTCAGTTTCGTTATTATTTTTCTTGAAGTCATCTCTTTTGCGATGACCATAAGAGCGATACTGAGCTGGATATTTGAGCCCGAGGGAAAGTTTTTTCACTTTCTTTTCGTTCTTACGGAGCCGGCGATCATGCCGTTGCGCAAATTGTTTTACAAAATGAACTGGTTTCAAGGGATCCCCGTCGACGTGTCGTATGGGTTTACGTATATTGCTATCTTTCTCTTGCAGATGATCTTGAACTCGTTCTTGTAAGCTATGAAATTAAATATTACAGATGCACAAAAGCTTCTCGCGTCAAGAGCCGAAGATTATTTAAGAACGGCAGACCGCGGGGAGCTTGTGTGCGGAAATTTTCTGACTCCTTCTGAGGCGGCGTATGTTGCCGTTTGTATGAAGGAGCTTGGAGCGCAAGACAGATTTTTTCTATTTGGCGGATATAAAGAAGCCGAACGAATGCGACTTTTTGTTTTGCCTTCTTTTCTGTCGGATATTGACGGAGAGTCCGAGGAAAAGGCGAGAGCTTATTTTCCCGATGATCTTTCCAACTCGATCAAAGCGGTCAAGATACAGGGTAGCGGATACCGCACTCTTTCTCACAGAGATTATCTCGGATCGCTTTTGGCGTTAGGGATAGAGCGCACCTCACTTGGAGATATTGCCGTTTTGGACGATCACAGCGCAGTTTTGTTCTGCACCGATAAGATATTCGATTTTCTGCTTGCAAGCATCGACCGAGTTGCCTCGGACAAAGTCACGGCAAGTGAGTATGCCAACATCTCGGAGCTTGAGGTCAAAAGGGAATATTTACCGATCTCTGACACCGTAGCGTCAAATCGGCTTGACTGCATAATCGGTGCTTTGACAAATCTTTCGAGAGAAAAAGCGCAGACGGCTATAAAAAGCGGACTTTGCGAGGTCAATTATCTGCCCGAGGACAGATGTGACCTTTCACTGAGTATCCCGAGCACTATAAGCGTGCGCGGATACGGAAAATACGACGTTCTCTCCTTCGATGGAGAGACGAAAAAGGGCAGACTTCGTATGACTGCCCGAAAATACGTTTGATTACAAATAAAATCTATATACATTTAAATTTTGGAGAACTATTATGGCAAAGGACTACACAAGTTCACTCAATCTACCTAAAACAGAATTTTCAATGAAGGCAAATCTCCCCCAGAGAGAGCCCGAGACCC